>JBCCQO010000107.1:0-9467 GCA_039024595.1 Pseudomonadota bacterium
ATGCGCCTTTGGGCGATGATCCATGGCTATGTCAGCCTACGACACCACGTGATTGGCTCAATGCTCGACTATTCCCAGTGGCACCGCATGACCATGGACAGTTCATCGCAAGCGATTCGAGAGATTTACCAAGAGGGTCGTGCGAGAGAACGCTAATAGCAATCGTCGAGCGCACTTCACGAAGCGCGTCAGATACACAAAAAGCGGACTCTCGCGGCATAAAGACTAGAACGTCTCGGTTCGACCCGAAGCAGGGGTTTTCGTTTTCATCTCTATTCATGAGTTGGCTCATCGTACTACGATTTCGGGCATCTGCTTCGTGCACTAAAATCCTTGGTTCCATCGGATAGGAGAGAACGATGAGAAGACACCTCACTGTGATGTTGGTACTACTGCCATTTGCACAGTCCGTCTTCGGTCAATGGTCGGACAATCAGACCGAAATCTGGAATGTCATTCAGTCAACTTGGTCTGAGGAGGCCGAAGAGTCTGGTAAGTGGCCCACGAAATTTGCCACCTCTGATTACCAGAGTTGGGGGCAAGACGAGGCGTTGCCACAAACGCTTGGGACGCTAGACCGTACTTTGAAGTACTGGAACAAGCATTCCAAGCTGAAGTTCTACAGGCTAGAACCGGCTTCGATCACGGTAAATACAGACGTTGCCGTGGTGAACTACTACGCCACAGAGTACAGAGAAACTACTGAAGGCTCTAGGAATAGGAGCGTTACGGCCATCACAGAAACGCTAGTTTTTAGAGATGGACGGTGGCGGTTTCTGGCCAGTAGTACTTGGACGCCTAAACTGAACTAGATGTGCTGAATCCCCCACTATCTTGAACGCAAAGCGTCTTTAGGGGTCTGCTGCTGGCCGATCATAGCTGGTGTGCGTTCCAGGCGGTCGCGGTCCTTAACGTCCGCTCTGAAATTTACCTACAATCACACGGAGCACTTTCTAAGGGCTCGCAGCACCGCCATCGTCAACAGTCGAACGCACCGTTCATGCCTCTAGCATTAACCGGTGCTGTGTTGTTTTCCGCGAAGTCACACCGGTTGGGGTTATCAGTTTCCAACCGTTAAGACGTACTCCGCTACCGCTAAGCGAACCTCTTCCGACAGATAATTCTGCGGCGGCATCTCCGGGTAGTCCTGGCGAATTTTGAAAGGTTCAGCAATGTAGGCTGCCATCCGCTGCGGATCGTCTTTGTAAATCGCTTGGATGATCTCCATCGGCGGTCCAATCAATACACCGCTGTAGGAGTGGCACCCGGTGCACACGCCCAGGTAGGTAATCTTGCCCTGCTCTGACTGGTCAATTTCTCGCGCCGCGACCGGCTCCGGGAGTAGGTAAGTATCGATGTTGTCCGTATTGTCGAAGCTGCAGTCAGCGAAACTCGCAACGCCCACAACAGTGTAGCGGTGGCGATTGGTGATACACCCATCTCGCGCGGTTCCTGCTCGAACGATATCCGGCTCACCCCGCTTGAACTCGGTGAGCATCAGCGCTTTCACATCATCTATCGTGTCATAGCCATTGTTGAGCATGAAGTTATCTAGGATCGCGACCCGATCTGGGATTGGATCCGCATCTGGGTCGATCGTCACGTTGCCGGCATTGTGGTGATCGACAATGAGCACGCCTGCCGTCTTGTTCCCCGTAATTATGTTGTCCTCAACAACGACTTCGTCGGCCGCCATGATCAATACGCCAGTACCGGCGGGGATACCCGCAACGGTAGAACCGGGGGCACCAAAGTTTGCGGTGTTGTTGTTGACAACAAAGTTGTCTCTGATCACAACGTCGCGCGTGGTCTTGATCGGGAGGCCGGGCGTGATAAACGCGAGAATGCCTCCGGTGTTGTCATGGACATAGTTGTTCTCGACGATCGCGTGGCGACTGTTTTCAATCTCAATCCCGGCCACGCTGTCAAACACCTCGTTGCCCGACACGTGTACGTTGTCGCTCATGCCGACATAGATCGCGGCGTCTTCGATCCCGGAGATGATGTTGCCTTCAACGATTCCGTTCTGCCCTAACTGGGGGAAAATTCCATATACCCCCGTATCGACAATCAGATTATTGCGAATCTCAAAGTTGTTACCGGCCTGGCCCATGATGCCGTTGCCCTTGTAGTGGGTAATCTTGAAGTTCTCCACCACGATGTTATTGCCGGAATAGAGAATTGCATCATTAAGGCGGGTTTCTCCTTCCAGCGTCGGCCACGCACCCTCTTCAATAACGCCGATCAGCCGAATGCCATCTTTATCGATGTACACGGTCTCAACATAGGACCCTGGCATCACACGAATCGTGTCCCCTGGATTTGCTCGGTTCACCGCGTCTTGAATAGACTCGCCATCCTCCACGACGATGACCTCGCCTTCTACGCTTGGGACCGCAACTCGATTGGCGCCGAAGCTCTCCGTGACCCGAAAGCCACCCTGATAGCTCTCGCCGGGAGTGGCGGCATCGAGAACCGGAGCAGAACGGGTTTTACCGAAGTAGTTCCCTCCAGCAAAGGCTACGGCGATGAGTGCGGTAGCACCGATTAGCTTTTTCATAATGGGCGATCTCCTGCGTGAGTCGTTTCTGCGACGCGAACGCCGTCTTGTTGTTTTGTGGAATTCGTGACTGGGTAGCGTAGAGACATTGACGGGTTCCTGGGATCGAGTCCCGAGGGAACCGCCGTGGGGATCTCCGGTATAAAGGCCTCGTCTGTAAGCGTATTGAGAAAGGCAACGATCAGATCGATTTCCTCATCCTGAAGGTTGGGTTCCCAAATGTGCCAATGCAGATACATGGGAACTCCCTCCGGTACCGCATGCCCGCGACCACCGTTATAGAACTCGACGGCCTCGCGCAACGACGGGTACCGCCCTGAGTGCATGTAGGGCGCGGTCTTGGCAATGTTGCGAAGCGTGGGCACCTTAAATCCGCCTTTAAGCTTAGGCGCATTGAACGTCGCTTCTGCACCGATATCGAGCGGCAGTCCTTCCGGCTCTGGTGTGCCAATGACCGCTATCTGCTGATTGGTAAAGAGTGGCGGCGTGTGGCACTCGGCACAGCGTGCAACAAAGGAACGGAACACGTTCAAGCCAGCGATTTCTCTATCATTAAGAGCGTCGTGATACCCGTGCGCGTAGCGATCGTAGCGGCTGTTTAAGGAAATCAGTGAGGACTCGAAAGCGGTGAGTGCCAAGTAGACCTGCTCAAGCGCGATCACTTCAGAACCAGGAAACGCCTCGGCAAACAATCGGCGATAACTCTCACTGGCCTTAAGGCTCGCAAGGAGTTGCGCCGGCGTGTTGCCCATTTCATCCGGCGAATAGAGCGGTCCCTGAGCCTGTTCTTCGAGGGAGGTCGCCCGACCGTCCCAAAACAGGCGCTTTAAAAAAGCGCTGTTCCAGAGGGTAGGAGCGCCGCGAAGAGTCTCGCTGCCGGCCACACCGACGCTTCTTGCCAAGCCATCGCCGAAGCCGGCCTCTGGTTTATGACAGCTTGCACAGGACACAGAGCCGTCACCGGACAGCAAAGGATCGAAAAACAGATAGCGCCCCAAGTCTATTTGGCGAGCGGTAAATCCATCCCGACGTTCGGGCAGTTCGGTTTTGGTTCCACCGACACCCTGCCCCTGGAGAGAGTCGTATTGGTCGTAGAGGGTAACTAAGCGACAAACACCACCGTCCATTTGCTCAAAGCTAGGAGGGCATAAATCCTTCAATACAAAGTCGGAAGCCTGCGCGACCATCGACGCCGACAAGCTCAGCAGTAATCCGGCACCCAGCATCGACGCCAGGCGAGTCGAGAATAGAAATCGCCGGCCAATCGGCGGCGAAGTCACCAGAAAATCAAACGTCACGATAAAGCCATGAGGTGTCGAATCAGCGAATTACGCGCGGGCGGCCTCAACTTGCCCGGGCTTGGCCTAGCTGAGCGTGATCGAAGAGGACTCGGGCTTTCGTGTGGTTGCTAGCGGCAGACGTTGCAGACGAGTGGATGTTTCGCGTGACCATTATTTGCATTTTGCAATTCCCCCTGAGCTTGCTTGTTCTTGTAGGACTAAGCTCACACCCATTGTTCGCCAATGTGGACTGGCAAACCAGAGGAAAACCTCACTATTTATGAGTGATTCAACAAATTCGTCAGCGAAAAGTGTTAAAAAACTGAATGTTGCAACTTATCTAGGGGGATTGTCGCTAACCGAGGTGTGTACGGCGAAACTCGGTAGGTGTCATTCCCTGAGCGCTTCGAAACGCCTTATTAAAAGAACTCAGGGATCGAAAGCCCGCTTCCAAGGCAATGACCAAGACTTGCGTATCGGCTTGCTCCGGATCGGACAAACGTTTGGCCGCTTCGCTGATTCGAAAGCTGTTTAGATAATCGTTGAAGTTCCTATACCCCAAGGCACCGTTGATGGTCGCGCGCAATCGATAGCTGGGAACCTCCGCACGTTCCGCTAGTTGGGGCAAGGTCAGCCCCATCTCGCGGTACACATTCTCGTCGTCCATAAGACGTCGTAAAGACGATAGGGCATCGGCATCCGCGTCGCTTGAAACCAACGGTCTAGCCGAAGAGCGTGACGGCGCACCATCCATAGCAAGCGCGGTCTTGCTGGAGGTCTTTGCGCTTGCCCAGAGTTCCGATCGATAGGTGAAAAGCACGAGGTTTGAAACAAACAACGTCAGGGCAATGGAAGCGTATTGAAACAGCGCTAACTGTCCGGCATCGGGCAGCAGTACTTCTCGCAGAAAAATCAATAGAACGAGGTAGGTACCCACAAAAAACGAAAACCAAACCCTCAAGCGACGCCGCGCGGGAACAAGGTCGACGTTCCAGTAACGAATCGCGACGAACAAACCGAAAGCAAGCAGAAAAAACTCCATCAACTGGGGGAGCGTGATGAGCATCCACCAGCTCAGCGAAGGGCCCTCAAGTGATAAAAGTCGCGCAACCTGCGGTAGACCGGCGGTACAAAGCACCGCCAAGTAATGCCAGTTTCTAAGACGAAACTGATCGTCGAAAAGGCTGACACTGAACAGAAAAAACATCCCCGGGATTAGCCCAACGAAGAACGGCAGCGGCTGCTGAAAAGGCGTCCCTTGTAGGAGAGGAACAGCGAGAAACGCGCCTACGCAAAACTGAAGTCCGCCATAAAACCATTGCTGTGTACTTAGTGGAAGATTTCCCGCAAGCAGCGCCAGAGCCAAGGAGGCCTGCGCCAAAGAAAAGCCGATGAGGATGAGTTCAAGGGTCAAGAGAGCGATCACCGTCTACTATCCAAATCGAGAGCAGTAAAACGATAAACGGCTGTTTCGCTGCGAGCAGCTGTTTTTGTGCAAGCAACTCTTTCTACGTAAGCAATTATGTCTGCGAAGGAAGGCCCGGAGCACTCACCCAAAAAAACCATGTTTTTATACCATCTGGAACGCGGGCAGATAGCGGGCGGTACCTCCGTGGGTGCGATTCAGCGTGCCGGGCTTAAGCTCCAACACCATGAAGTAGCCCGCAGGCACCTGATACTCGCTATCGATGCCAAAGTCGCTGGCGTTTTGAAAGCCAAACCGCGTGTAGTAGTCCGGCTGACCTAATACAAACACCGCAGCCGCGCCGCTTTCTCGGCAGCGATCCAGCCCGGCATCAATCATCCTGGCACCAATTCCCCGGGTTTGGTGCCGTGGATCAACCGCCACCGGTGCTAAACCGAGCGCTGCCAATTCCGGGTGATCCTCTAAGTGCACGGGCGAGAATACAACGCAACCAACTACTGCTTCGTCTACTTGCGCAACGCAGCTGATGGTCGATGCCCCATCGCGACGCAAGGCCTCGACTATCTTGGCCTCTGCATCGGTTTCAAAAGCGGCCTTCAAAACGCGGTCCATGTGCGAAGCGTCCTCCGAAGTGGCATCTCGTACATGAATCTGACCCGCCATGGTTTTCCCCCGAGGCAAAAAGGTGGCAGGATAGCGTAGGTGATCAGCCGCTAGGAATCACTTAATGAGCTACCCAACCCCGTCGCAAGCCTTAGTTACCGAATGGCAGTCGGTCGTAGATGCCATTCAAAACCATTGCGTCGCCGATCACGCCCTTGTCCGCATGGCTTATCCGAACTCCTTCGACGTGCTGGTGGCGACCGCCGGCGAATCCAAGGAGCTGCAGGCGGGTAGTTCCGTGCATCGCGATGGTTCTCACTACTGCGATGACGTACTGAATAATAGAGTCCCCCTTTGCGTTGCAGATGCAAACGAGTCCGCACACTGGGATGGAGTGACAGAGCGCCGCGCGGGGTGGATGTCTTATTGCGGTGCTCCACTGTTATGGCCCGACGAAGAGGCCTTTGGAACGCTGGCCCTGCTGTCGCGGACGCCGCTTCCTAGCGAACGGGCTGCACAGCATTTGCAACTGATAAGCTGCTTGGGCAGAGGAATGAATGCCCAACTCGCTCTGCTTTATCGAGAACAACAAAGCGCCTATGAGGCGAGCCACGACAACGTCACCGGCCTGTTCAACGCGGTAAAATTCAAGGAGTTTGCTACAGCACAGATCGAGGGCAAGCGAAATTCTGATCAAGGGCTCTGGTTATTGCTGTGGAGTATTGACGGCTTAGCCGACCTAAAGAGAAAAGAGCTAAAGAAAACTGCTGAGGAAGACCCGCTCTCAACCTTGCTACGAGCCATGGCAGAGCGTGCGCGGGGGTGCGTAAGGCAAACGGACATTCTTGCCCGCCTCGACAACAACCAGTTTGCTATGCTGATACCAGAAGCGAACGAGTTCATCGCAGCCTCTATTGGGGATCGAATTCAGCGCGCTATCCGACGCTTGGGCGCGGACCTAGGCACCAGTTCTCCGATTACCTTGAGTTGCGGTGTCGCGTGCTACCAGGAGAATGAAAGCTACGATGGGTGGAGGTCGCGTTGCTTTGCGGCGACACAAAATGCCGAGGCCGTGGGTGGAAATCAGCTCATCGCGGCCAGAGAAACCGCCCTCCAGTAGTCCAAGCCAGCGCGCTTCACTCGCCACAGGCATTCTGAAACACGGCGAGATCGATGTGCCCGCTAGATGAGAAGTCACCGAAGTACTCCTTACGCGCCGGCGCCCTCAGCTAAAACGTCAGCAGCCGATCGCTGTCGTATGCCGTGACGGCGCGCCCTGGAATTCGGGCGATCGCTGCCATCGCCTTCGCTATTTGGCTCGCGGGAATGGGCCGATACCTGCGCAGCGGCCCGATCATCAATCCACTCAATGGGTTCAGGATGCGCTCACTCCACTCTTCCACCGGTCTGCGTTCATCACGCTCGCCCAGGATTAGCGAGGGGCGAACGATGTCGAGGGCGTCAAACCCGATAGCCGTCAGGTCCCGCTCTGTTTCCGCTTTAACGCGCATATAAAAACTGGGAGAACGCAGTCGCGCGTCCAGGGCAGTAACCACAATAAAGCGAGTCGCCCCCTGTAGATGGGCCACCCTCGCGCTCTCCAATACATAGTCGTAGTCAA
Organism: Pseudomonadota bacterium; assembly: GCA_039024595.1. Taxonomy (GTDB): domain Bacteria; phylum Pseudomonadota; class Gammaproteobacteria; order Pseudomonadales; family Halieaceae; genus Congregibacter. The sequence goes on from JBCCQO010000107.1 coordinate 7,491, forward strand.
TTCGTCGAAAATTCTCGCGGCTCCCGGCGTTTTTCATCGTTGTGCCCAAGCAACAAAACACCGTATCCACCGCCAGTTGGTCTGCAACGGATTCGAGCTGCCCGGGACCGGAAATTACCTCGACTACTTTGTCCGAAGTAGACCTAAGCGCGCGACGCGAGACCACAACAATCGAGTCCCAGTGGTCGTCGTCCACTAACAAGCCCAGCAGCGACTGCCCAACAAGTCCCGTGCCACCCATTAGTAACGCTGTTTGGGTCATAGCTTCTTCCATTCGCGGCAATTCAAAAGTGATGCGTTCAACTGACGGAACGTGTGCAGTCAGCTCTTTCTATTTGCTCACCGAGCTTGAAGACTGGCATCAGTCGAGCAGGCGATAGACGCGATCACGAATCTCCCCTTCCTGACAGACACCGTCCACAATAGCGGGGCGCACATGAGAGTCCTGTAACCAGCGCCTTAAGCGACCAACGGCTCCGGTTGATTCTCCACCAAGGGTGGTGAGTTCGAGCCTTGATACGTCCCCGCGCTTTGAGACCCGGTAGCTCGCACGCGCTCGAACCTTGACCGGGATGTCTGCCGCATACAGGTGTACATACAGCTGTTCGTCCTCGGGAAGCTCCTTGGGGCTGGAGATTTCTTTTATCAGCTGGGGCACTTCGGCCTGCTGGAGCAGACCCCAGGCTACTGCGTAGGTATCGCAGGCGCGTCGATGCTTTACATTCCATTGATGCCAGTTGCCCAAACGCCACTGTAGGCGAGCCCGCACGGGCAAGGCTTGTTCACCCGCTAGACCGATAAGCTCTTCCAAGATATCGATCCCGCGCGCGTAGGATAAACCCTGATTGCGAACCAGAAAGTCCCACGCCGCGCTGTTACTTTCAGAGCCGAGCTGGTTTGCATCGGGGTCAGAGCCTAGCAATAGATAATGATTGTGCAGCTGACTGATCGCGATCTTCTCGAAGTTGCTGTAGCCAAGCGCTTGCTCGCGCTGAGCAATAAGCATCGCTTTGTTGTCCTGGAATGCTTCGAAGAAGAGTCTCGTTGATCGGGTGTGGCGCGGATCGGTATATACCTCCCGGGCAAGCCGAAAGTAGGCGAGGCTGTCTTCGAGCGCCTGCTCACTGAGCTCACCTTTGCCGAAGTTGTGAATTCGGAAAGCTTGCCGAAGCGCTTTCTGAGCGGACTCATAGTCGCCCAAACCGCGATAGCTTTGTGCTAACGCGCGTAGGTACGGCAACTGACTGGCGCTCATCAAACCATCGCTGATTCGCACCGCGTGGAGCGCTTTGCGAATCTCATCGAGGGCGGCCGGATAGTTACACAAATCTTGATACAACTTGGCGAGTTCGCCCCGGCCATCTGCAAGGGTCACCGAGTAAGCGTCCTCCTGCTCTGCCGCCTCATCAAGCTCACGCCTCGCCGCTTCGACTAAGTCACGCAGCTCTTCTCGATCGCCAATACAAGGTTCTTCAACTTCTGGAGGGAGATCTGGTTCGGGAATGTACTCACGACCGAGCAATTCCGGGAGATGCGCTTGGGTAGCTGCACTCAGGAAGAGCGTTGCAAGAAGTGACCCTACACAAGCCGCATTCACGACAGAAAACGCCGACGCTACACGCCTAGCCCTACACGGCCTAGTGAGCCCGTGGCGTACACCTCGCAAGCATCGAAAAGCTGAACTCTGCATAGTCGCGCACAAAGTGCCACGAAGATGCCCATTTCACAAACGCTGCGAGCCCGAGGGAGATTTCCCGTACCGAGCCCAGGCAGATTCGCAGCCCGCCCGGAGCGTGCGACTCCTATCGGCTGGGGTTTATGCCTGGGCGGTTGTCGCCTAGGTGCGGACGTTATTACTCAGGCACTATTTCGCCGGGCAGAGGCTCGGCAAGCATTGTGTCCTGGGGCTGGAAGTGAACCACTGAGCGTATTGACTCTCCCGCCTTTAACAGATCGAAGGCGGTATTAATCTGCCCA
>JBCCQO010000108.1:0-9405 GCA_039024595.1 Pseudomonadota bacterium
TGGACGCTGGTATCGATCTAAGTCGACGCAAGGCCCGGGGAGTTTTGTACCTTCTACGGAGCTTCCAAAAGCCTTCGCTAGCATTCCGCCCGCGTCGGCTATTGGAGGTTTGCGGACGTCCGTAGCTGGTACAGAGGAAGCGGAAGAAGCGATGCTCGACGCGGCGATACCGCAAACCGCGTCCGTGGATCGAAAGAAAGCGACGCTTACAGTCGAATACGATGGTGAAGCCCAATTTGAGAACATTCCTGGGACCGACATCGCTTATGCAACCAACACCGGCGCACAGGTCTTGCGGATTGAAAAGCACTACTACGCCGCTGATAACGGAGTTTGGTTCGAAGCGCAGAAAGCCACCGGTCCCTGGGCAGTCGCCGATCAGGTTCCGGAAGATGAAATCGCAAAGATTCCACCTAGTTCACCGGTTTACAACCTTACCTACGTGCATGTGTTCGATAGTTCACCGGAAGTAGTCTACGTCGGTTACTACCCTGGCTACCTATGGTCTTTCCCCTACTACGGGGTTCCAGTCTACGGTACCGGCTGGTACTACCCGCCGTACTGGGGAAGTTATTACTACCCACGGCCGCCCACCTGGGGTTTTCATGTGGGTTATAACCCGTGGACCGGTTGGAACTTCGGTGTGAGCTGGAGTAATGGTTTCTTCAGCCTCGGTATTGCCTGGGGTGGGGGCTACGGTGCTTACAGGCCCTGGGGATGCTGTGGGGGCTGGTACGGAGGGGGATACCGTGGACCGACGTTCATTAATACGGGCGATATTAATATCGGCAACAACGTAAATATCGGTAATCGCACAGATCTCGCTAACCGCCTTGACGGTCCCTTGGACGGAAACCGGAACGGGCGTTTCGATGGAGCAACCACTGGGTTCAAAGACCGCCAGCCCAAGAATATTTATCAGCGTGCTGAAAGCCGCGAGCGACTTGCCAGCAGCGAAGCCGGCAACAAGCTGGCAGGCAACAGAAGGACGAGCACGACGCTCAACAACGTCTATGCGGATCGAGATGGCAATCTCGCCCGCCGTGTCGACTCAGGATGGGAGTCCCGCTCCGGATCGAGCTGGACTCCTGCTACTGACCGCGGCGGCGTGGACTATCGTAGTGGAATAGAAAACCGCAGCAGCACCTCAACCCGAAACCTGAGTACTTCGAACTTCAATCGTCGCGATTTTGATCGGGCACACAGTATGCGATCAAGGGGCGCGAGCCGAGAGCTGCGACGCCCTCGGGGACGTTTTCGATGACGCTTTCGATGACGCTTTCGATGACAATCATGGACAAACTGGGTTCGGGCGACGGTGAAATCTAAAGCGACGATCGCGGTCGGACTGCTTGTTAGCGCATTGCTGCTCGCGATCATTGCGCTGGGCAAGGGTGTCACGCTAACCGCCGCGACGCCCTATCTGGAACGCCAGCTGAGCGAGGTGCTGGGTCGCAAACTCGAAATTCTAGAAGCGCCGCGACTCCAACTGGGTGTGAGTTCACGCTTAGATCTATCGCAACTTCGCATTCACGACGCCCCTTGGACCAACAATCCGTACTTTCTTTCTGTTGATCGAGCACGGGTAGAGCTTAGAACTTCATCGCTGTTCCGAGGGCCACTAATTATAGAAGTGCTGGAGCTACACGACAGCGTACTAAAACTGTATCAGGGCGAAAATGGCGAGAACAATTTGCCTGTACTTGCCCGAAGCCAATCCGAGGACCGAGGAACCGACTCGCCGCAAGAACAGGGCCCGGCAGTCCTGCTGGAACGGGCTCTCATTAGTAATGTTTCTATCATTCGAGAAAACAGGGAGAACGGACTGGTAGCGACCTTTGCGATTGAAGCTCTGTCGCAGAGTCAAATTTCTCCAGGTCAGATGGTTATATCCGGCAACGGTACACTGCAGGGCCGCCCTTGGCAGCTCGCGTTGGAGGGAACCCCTTTGCTTCGGCTTTTGGAGCAAGAACCGCTGCTCGCAACCTATACCGGATCTCTCGATGAGCTAGAGCTTAAGGGGCGCTACGCGATTCCGGGTTTCTCTCACGATGCTTCGCCGTTAGAAGACCTCGAAATGGAACTTGAAGCGGCAGGAGCCCTGCCTATCGAGATCGCCAACCTATCACCGCTGCTGACCGCAGGCGCACCAATGTCAATGGAACTCTCTGTGAATGATCGAGATCCGGGCATCGCGTTTAACGCAAAGGCGACCCTAGAAGAGCTGTCCCTCAACTTTTCCGGATCCGTTGCGCGTCCGTCCTTGGGTGATGGGATTGAAGTCGATTTATCGCTTGGCGCACGCAGTCTCAGTAAGCTCGCCGCCGCCCTAGGGCTTGGGGAGGGTCCAGATACGCCGCTGACCTTGTCGGTACGGGTCCAACGCGATGGGCCCGCCGTCGATTTAGATCAACTGGACATTCGCGCTGGTGGCCACGAAATATCTGGGCTCGCGCACTTCCCAAGCTTTCCTACCACAGAACAGGCAAGTCTTGAGCTGCGCGCCACGGGACCCGACGTGGGGCTCTATCAACGCTTGCTTGGACGACCGATTGCGCTTGTTGCGCCCTATCAAATTCGTGCCTCGTTGGAGAACACGAGCATGGAAACAGAGCGCTTAGACGCCGATTTTAAAATAGGTCAGGCCACAGGACGGCTAAGTGGCACCCTCGGATCCTTTCCCAGCTATACCAACAGTGCGCTGACGGCGACTGTCAGCGGTCCAAGCTTACGAGCCCTAGGCGCGTACTTCGGAAGCCGCTTGCCAGAAGTACCTTTTGCTGCCTCGGCGTCGGTCGGTGTATCGGACGAGAGCGTAGTTACCATTGACCGAGGCGAAGCGAATGCGGGCGAACTAAGCGCTGGCGTGTCTGGGACTTTGGGCACTTATCCGGCGCTCGATAATATCGACGTTTCGATGTCTATCGACACGGAATCGCTCGCGACTAGTAGCGGCCACTTCCTAGCTAAGAAGCTTCAGGATGTCCCCCTTAAGGCTCAAGTACGAGTGACCGGTGAGCGGACGAACTTAGCACTGAGCGAGTTCAGCGTGCTTGGTGAAGGTGTTCAGATTCGAGGTGAAGGAGGAGCGCTCACTCTGGCTGCAGCCAGTAATGAAAGTGAACGCCCTAAAATTCGCGGCAACCTAGCGATTAGAACGCAGATAGACCGTGTCAGCAGCATTCTTGGCGAATTTGCCAACCCAGCACTCCCGGATTCTCCTCTTGCTTTCACCTTGCGCTCTGAAGTTGACGAGAACGCCATCCGGATTGCACTCAAAGATCTTGAGTCTCCAGGCGTGACCGGGGCTGCGGCACTGAAACTCAGTGGGAACATGAGCTTCGACAGTGAAAGCAGCTTGGAAGCGGATTTGGCGATAACTGACCTTCGCGCCCTCCTCCCCTCGCTAGAGTCTTACGAGCCGCCGCCCCAACCTCTGAACCTCGTCGCTCGTCGTATCGCTGGCACCGGCAACGATTACCAGATCACTTTAACTGCGGCGGCTGAAACGCTAGCGGACGTCGCAATTCGCCAAAACGATAAAACAGAAAAATTGGCTATCACCGTCAGCGCGGGGGGTAGCGATATTCGAGCCTTCGGCACCATGAACGGACTACCGCGAACGGAACAGAGCTTTAGAATTGCTGGTGATATCGAGCTTACGAGCGATCAAGTTTTAGCCAATTTAAAGGAGTTAACACTCGGTGAGGCACAAGGCTCTGGAGAGATCCGCTACGACAGCACAACCTCGCAGCTTAGCGCTCAACTTGCCGTCAACAACGCCGATTTTCGCCCTTGGATTGGGGCGAATGACTCGGCGAATGCAGTCGCAGAAGATAGCGAAGAAAGTGACGGGCGATTAATACCGGCTATCCCCCTCCCCGTTGAACCCCTCTTTGCCATGAACACCGACTTAGAAGTTGAGTTGCGCAACTTAATGATTCCGGACCCTATATTCCCCGAGTTATCGTTCGTTGACGAGGCATTGCTCACGCTAGAGAGTGGCGAAGGGAGCGGCACTGTCGAAGTCATCGGTATGCGCGGCAGTCGAGGTCAGCTGTCAGCAAAGACCGAGCTCACCGCGAAGAACGGGATAACCCATGCACGGCTTATTGCGACCGTCGATGCGGCGCCCTTCGGTTTGTTGTCGCGGGGAAGCCGCTATGAGGTACTACCTAAGCACAGTGCGAACATAGACCTCTCGGCATCTGGGGCTGACACACGCCAATTGGCAGCGACCCTGGACGGCACAATTTTGCTGACCGGGGGTCAGGGCTCACTGCGACGCACCGCCTTGAATTTTGCGACCGAGTCCTTCGCGGCCCAATTGATCAAATTGATTTTTCCTTCCTTGGAAAGCCAGGCGCCCACGATGGAGGTTGAATGTACCGTGCTGGCGGCGCGTGCTGCAGAGGGAATCATCCATCTCGACCCTGGTTTCGTGTTTCGCAGTGAAAAACTGGATTTGTCCGCTCGGGGAACGATCGATCTAAGCAAGGAACGGTTAGCGGTCCGCTTCGACAATCAGGCACGGAAAGGACTCGGGATTAGTGCGGCAAGTCTCGTCAATCCATACGTACAGATCACCGGCTCTATGAGCAAGCCATCTCTCGCCTTAGACCTTACTAACACTGCCTTGATGGGAGGTGCCGCGATTGCATCCGGAGGTCTAACGGTGCTCGCAAAGCCGCTCTATGGCCGTTTTTTGCCCAGCAAAGATCCTTGCGCAGAAGCCGTTAGTTGGTGGAATGAGTAAACGTAGTTTTAGGGGGCTGAACAAGGTTTCAGGGCTGGCTATGACAGCCGCCATTCTCTGCTACGAAGAACGCCAAAGCACGGCGCCAGTCACCGAACCCATCTAGCCTTTGTAGTCAGACTGAGTTTTGTGCGCGCTGAGCTTTGTATTCGGACTGAGCTTATTGTTCGGACCGAGAAAGGCGCATCCACTCCCTACGACCGTGGCTGATGGCATCTCGCAACGTGGTCATAAAAGCTGCGGTAGAAATGCCCACCATTAAGATACCGTTTACCGCCTCCAGTGGGCCGAGCAGCTTTCTTCCCTCTGTCATGACGATATCGCCATAGCCCAATGTCGAAAAATTGACTGCAGAGTGATAAAAGGCCTCCGAAAAAAAGGCAAATTCACCAAGAGACCAAAACAGGACTGCCCAGATGGCGATTTGTCCCAGGTTACCGAGCACCAGTAATACCATCACGCCATTAAGCACAGCCATCGTGAATAAAAAGGAACTCTGCTCGAGCTGTGCTTGGAAGCGCGCATAATAGAGTAGCGCTCGCGCCAAAATGCTGATCTGGAGCACCAGACATAAGCCCATAACCGCCAGGCCAACCATTAAGTCGACCAACATGACTTAGCGTATGCGCCCGCCGATCGAAATGCTGGTATGCATTCCCGGAGCGCCCCAACCACCGTAACCGCCGTAATAGCCGCTGTAGCCGGTCGATACGCCCACACTTCCGTAGATCTGTGGATCTTCACAGGCGTTGAGGGTGATGCATAACAGGCTAGTGGTGAAGACTTTCAGGTAATTTCGGAACACGTTTCTTTTCACTAGATATCCTGATCGATAGAAATAAGAGCAATGAGAGGAAACTCAAAGGTACCTACGGCAGCCACTATTTAGACCATGTTTGCAGAGCGACCGGCGCACCAGATGGTCCTGCGATCACCGCAAGGAACCCGGCGGCCGGCCTTGCGATAGCAGGGACCAGTACTTCCCCACCCAATTGGGGAACCCGCTCGAGTATCTCGGCAAGCCGTTGCTCGGAGGAGACTCGCAGGAAAGGCATCCAGAGCGTTGGTAGATCTTGCGCTGGTCGACTACGGATGCCGGCAAGTGCAAAGCCAGCGCGTACTAAGAGTTGATAGTCCACAACATCCGGCTGCTCGCTCGCAAACTTAACCCCCTCGACACTCACTCGGTCACTCAGCGATGAATAAAAGCCGGCGGCCTCGTCTGCGGACGCCGTCCAGAGTTCATGCCAGAAGAAGTCGCCCTCGTGGTTTGTGAGCTTCGGATCGCCGTTCGGAGAGGTTACCGTCGCAAAAATGCCACCCTGCGGATCTGCGAACACCGCGATGGTACCGCGCTCGCCGAGGGTAATCGGTTGACGCAGGACCTCTCCGCCTGCTTCCAGAACTCGCTGGCGAGCAGCTTCTGCATCATCAACAGACAGTAAAGACACCCACTGGGATACATCGTTGGTGGTGGGCAGGGAGCTTTGCGCAACCATTCCTCCGATCAGACGGCCGCGGTGACTGATAGTCCAGTAGCGCTCACTCAGGGGTGAGAACTCGGTGAACTCCCAGCCAAAAAGCTGGGAGTAGAAGCGAATCGACCCGCTTACATCGTCTGAGATTAAGTCGTGCCAGACGAAATTTCCCGGCTGTCGTTCTCGAAGTTCGCCGTTGTTGATCGAAGGAAGCCCGAGTGGTGTTGTGCCACAGCCGGTCAAAAAGACAAAGAGAAAAACGGCGCACGAGTAACGAAAAATCTGCATCGACCTAACCAAAGCTGCGAGTTGGTCGAGTATAGCGTGCCTTTAACGCCTCCAGTGCGTGTACCGCTACCCAGGCGTAAATCGTGACCCCAAGGAAAACGCCGAAACGAACCAAAAACGCACTCCAGGCATCGTTTCCGTTGCTACTGTCCTGAACCGCCGGACCAATGAGTATCAACATAGTGACTACTGAATTAATCCAGAACGATGGTGCAAAGCGGGTTTGCAGCTGGCCAAAGAGTTTCGCCGATGCATAGAGTGAGAAAGCAAGCATCCAAAGAAAGAACATCCACAGTGTAGGCGCCAGTTGGAGAAGCTTCCAAAACAGCACTGCCATCACACCACCCGCAAAGGTTGATCCAATCAGTTCCCTGCCGGCAGTTCGCAGGTCAACCGCTGAGCTTTGTTGACTCAGTGACACTGATTTCATAATGGTCATCAAGTATTGGGAAGGATTGCTGAGGGCCATTAGATAGGCTGGCATCACAATCAGCGCCGCTCTCAAGGCAGCCCAACTCGTCGCCACATCACCCGTGTCGGACACCGCCGCTTCTAACTCATCGTCTTCACTGCCGCTTGGTGTCGCATCGGGGGCTGTCGGAAGGCCCGGCAAGAAAAGAAAAACCAGCCATTGCGTAGCTACCGCAGTCGCAATGCTGAGTACCAGGGAGCTGATCACTACGGTGGCTAGCGCGTAGCTTTGGTAGCCCGCAGCCGAGACCAGCGTCAACCCAATGATCAAGAACATGCCTAGCACCCGTTTGCCTCGAACGATCGTAAGGAACAACGACAAGAACAAGCCGAGCCCTACAAACAGCACCCCAGTCGAGTTGTAGTGCTGTAACAGAGGCACCATCAACACCCCAAGGGCTAGGGAAACGGTTACCACTAGGAGCAACAGGAACAGCGCGCGGGGCTTAATTGGTGGTTCGGGATTTGCCGCCAGAAACACCACAAAAATCGGGGTCAAGTACGGTAGCGGATAGCTCAAGCCGTAGCTCAAGACAAGGCTCAGCGCCATGGTCAAAGCTAAGCGTAGTGAGTGCCGGTCAAGCGGTGACATAGAAGTCTTTATGGACTGGATTTCGCAAGTGTTGTTTAGTGCAGGTAAGCGTTGCTAAGTTCAGGAAAGCGCTGCTCAGTACAGGTAAGAGAACCAGCTCATCGCGCGAATGTAGATTTTACCCAACCACCGCAGAATCGTAGCTTGCTCGCTATAGGCGATGACCGAAACCTGCCCCCCAATTCTAAGATTTCTTACCTCAGCAGAGTCCAGATCACTAAAGCTTATTTCCACGGGGAACCGCTGCGATTGGCGCAACCAGTCCCGACTGTTGGACACAGTGGGAAGCGTGCCCGGGGCGGGAGTCTGACCCGCGCTTACTCCTAAGCCGAGTGATCGAACCCTCGCGGGGAAGACGCGACCGGGCATCGAGTCAAAGGTAACCTCCGCGGGCGTGTCGACCTGGAGATGGCCGAGGTTGTTTTCAGTAAAGTCAGCGCTTATCCAAAGATCGTGAATTGCAATCAGTGTCATAACGGGCTTCCCCGTACCCGCATAGACGCCCACATCCGCCCTCAGGTCGGTGATCAAACCGCGAGATGGAGCCCGAACCAGCGTATTGGCAAGATCCAGTTCCGCCTTAGCGACGGCGTTTTGCGCTGAGAGTAAAATCGCGTTGCTAGCGTCGTCGTCTCCGCCCTTCTGCTGAATGGCCCGTTGGATCTCCGATTGTGCGGCTGCGACTTTTGCGACCGCCTGATCTAGTGATGCTCGGGACGATTCGAGACGCCTAAGTGAGATAGTACCCTCGTCTGTCTGGCGCAATCGCTGGAGCCGCCCGTAGTCCTGCCGAGCTCGCAGCTCGTTGGCCTGGGCGGCGCTGAGATTGGCCCGCGCGGAAACAACCGCCGCGTTCCCCGCCTCTACCTGCGTACGCGCATTCTCGAGCTCGTTCCTAGCCCGCGCGAGGGAAAGCTCATAGGGTTCTGGGTCAACTTGAAAGAGCTTATCTCCCTTGCTGACCTCTCTATTGTTCTTCGCCCAAACTTCGATGACGTTTCCGGCGACTTCCGGGGCAACGCCCACAACGTAACCCTGAACGCGCGCCTGCGTGGTGTAAGGGGTAAAACGATCGCTCGTAAGGTACCAAGCGAGGCTGGCAACGATTAGAACAACCAGCAACTTCGCCGGAACTGCAAGGCCCGTTTTTTCTGTGTCATGGGCATCTTTGCTGCCGCGTTCAAGTTTTAGCTCGCTGTTGTTGCTGTCGTCGCTGTCCGTCATCGCTCTCTCACTCAGAAGGCTCTTGAATACTAGGGTCCGACGGTGACTCGGTAAGCAGCTCCCCCCAGTCGCTACGTTCGCGCATGCGTTCAATAACACGCGATTCGAGAGCGATACCTCCACCCTCTTCTTGTGACTCCCAACCGCCTCCAAGGGACCGATACAGGCTCACGACGGAGGATAGATGGGCACCTTGGTTTTGAAGCTCCCGGTCCGCTTGGGAGAACAGTGCGCGCTGTGCATCGAGTACCCGCTGGAAATCAGCATAACCCTCTCGATAGCGTCGATTCGCAATTTCCAAGGCCCGCTCCGCTGCCAAACGGGAGTCGTGCAGCACACTCTGGGCTTGTGCGGTTTTGATCACTGCTACCGCCGCATCGTCGATCTCCCGGGCCGCCGCGAGAAGAACCGATTCGTAACCGAGGAGCGCCTGTTCAAGGCGTGCATCTTGCACTAGCAAATTGGCTCTGATCCTTCCGTAATCAAAAATATTCCAGCGCACACTCGGTCCAAGAGCGAAACTGGTCCCGTCCCGGGTCTCGCTAATACTGTCACCGGTCCAACCAAAGCTTCCCAGCACCGAAATCGACGGATAA
>JBCCQO010000109.1:0-9391 GCA_039024595.1 Pseudomonadota bacterium
GATTGGAGAGATGACCAAGCCTGCCACCGATCCTTCTTTTTAGCGCTGCTGGGTAGGGTCCGTTCTCGAGCATGATGTGATCGTGATTAAACTCGAGTACTAGTGCATGACAATCCTGAAAAGCCTGTTGCACATGACTGGTAACCCAACCTAAGTCGGTCAGCAATCCCGCTCTCGCGCCGCGTGCGTCGAAGCGAAACTGCACCGGTTCCCGCGCGTCGTGAGGCACCGGCACTGACTGAACATCGACATCACCAATACGGAAACGATCACCAGCGTTAAATTTCCAAACGTCGATTTGTTCGCCCTCGCATTGAATGAGTTTCTTAGCGCCCACACGCTGCAGCTTCGCCAGCTTGTCACACTGAGCGGTACCGTAACTCATGTAGACCGGGATCTTAGCGGCAGACAGCAATGTATCGATACCGTTGCAATGATCGCCGTGTTCGTGGGTGATGAGAAGCGCGTCGAGATCCGAGACATCGAGATTAAGCCGTCTCAGGCGCCTACAAACGTCCTTGTACGAGAAGCCGCAGTCAACGAGCAAGCAAGTATCGGGCGTTCGTACGACAGTAGCATTGCCACGGCTGCCGCTGCCAAGCGACGCCAGCTGTAGCCGTTCCATCAGTCAGCTTCGCCCGATAGACCGGCGACCTTCGCCCGCACCAACTAGTTGATATTTCCTTTGATCAGCACGAGCAAGGATCGAATATCATCCTCTTCGAGGCTTGTGCTGCTTTCTTCGCGCAGTCGGATAACCATCTCCTCATCACCCGCTCGCTGCATAGACAGGAGCAAAGGCACTCCCGTGGCGGGGTGCTCATCGCCGCCGCCCCAAAGCCATCCGAACCAGCCGGACTTGCCATCGCCCTCCTCATTCTCATAGCTGACATAGTACTTGCCATCACTACGATTTCGGTCGTTTATCTGGAAACCGGATTGATCCAAAGCGCGGGCCAGTGATGCCCACGCTCGATTAAAGGGGAGCTCCAAATTGATGTAATCCCCAAGGTCGTCGTCGCGCAAGGCAACCTTACCGCTGGCGCTCATCGATTGTTCTGCCATCATCGAGACCGGCGCCGTATCAGCACTATTGGCTATGTACTGGGCCACCCCTCGCAGCATCTCTCCCTCTAGATCAACGTCGTCAGAACTCGTCGGCCATTCAGCACTTGCTGACTGATGCATTTGCAACACGTGCAACTCCGAATTCCCTCTCTGGACACCCCGCTCGATACGAAAGCGGAAGCGTGATGAGAGTTCCTGATTGGTTAGATCAAGGTAAGTCGTTTCGATGATTCCCTCCCTAGCATCCAAGCGAGCGACGTCCATATTCGCGGCAGTCAAAAATGACCTTACCTGGGGCCACAACTGGCCAGGAGCGATTGCAATGAGCGCCCAACTGTCATCGCCTAAGCGCTGGATGCGCACAAGCTGCTCTGCACTGGCGGCTACTAATGGGGTAGGCCGTGGCACCCGATCGCCTCGGGTTGGCTCTTCTTCGGCGGTGACGACGGGAATTGCGTAGATTTCTGTCAGCTGCTTCTCACCAGCTCCTGCGGGTAGTTGCATGAGGGGGGTCTCTTGCGCCCGTCGGTAGTCACCACTGGTATCGCGGAACACCCCATTATCGCCAAACAGATAACCGCAGGAACTAAGGAGTGCACATAGGATCGCCAGGGTAGCCGTTCGCAGCAGGCCCAATGCCCTTGCGGCAAAGCACTCTTCAGCTGAACTAGTTGCGGTTTGGCCGTCCGCGGTAGAGCCTGCTGACTGTGTCGAGCCCATCAGGGCAACCTCGCTAAAGCAGCATCGATGATCGCCGCACTCTCACCTTCCGGCAGCACCAGAGGCAGCCGTATGCCCTCCCGGATACGTTCTAGGCGATGAAGCGCGTACTTTACTGGCATAGGATTCGCTTCTACGAACAGCGCATCGTTTAGAGGTTTGAGCGCGGCGTTCAGTTCCCTTGCTCTTTCCGTTTCTCCGCTCAGGGCAACGGCGCACAGGTCGGCTAGGGTCCTTGGCACCACGTTGGCTGTAACTGAAACATTACCTTTCGCCCCGGCGAGTATGAGTTCCACGGCCGAGTCATCGTCGCCAGAGTATACGGCAAAGTCGCTGGGCGCTTTGCCGATTAGCTCTCGCCCCCGATCTAAATCTCCCGTGGCGTCTTTGATCGCGACGATATTGTCGATCTCGGCTAGGCGCAGAGTTGTATCGTTGCCCAAATCGACGGCGGTTCGGCCCGGGACGTTGTAGAGGATTTGTGGCACCGACACCGCTTCGGCGACCGCTTTGTAGTGTTCAAATAATCCGCGCTGATTGGGACGGTTGTAGTATGGGGTAACCAATAAACAAGCATCGGCGCCGAGTTCAGCTGCTTTTTCGGTAAGTTCGAGCGCCTCACGGGTTGAGTTGGCACCGGTACCGGCTATTACCGGCAGCCGTCCCGCCAGCTTTTCTACGCAATGTTTTATAACGCTCAAATGCTCACTCACATCAAGCGTTGCGCTCTCTCCCGTTGTCCCGACCGCACCTATGGCTGCTGTGCCACAGCTAAGATGCCAGTCAAGCAAGCCGTCGAGCGATTCCCAGTCGATGCTGCCATCTGCATGCATCGGGGTCACTAAAGCGACGATACTGCCAGTAATCATGATGAGCTTTCTTACCTTTGCCGAGCGCTAGCGCCATTGAAGGCGGGCAATTATCCATGACAATATGCCGAACTCAAGCAAAGGGGGATTGCTTTGACGGTTTTCTATGGTGAATTTACCAAAGCTCATAGCCGCTCGGCTGTGGGATCGACCAGCTGCGCGGTCAGGGGACAGCCTATCGGCAAAGCGATGAGCGTCTTGCGTGGCTTCTTTTTAGTCGCCCTCGCCAGTCTCTTGACGGCGGGCGGCGCGGCAGCCCAGGAGCTTGAGCGCCGCATCACACCGCTTTCAAAAATTGATCAGCGCTATATGGATGAACAGCGACAGCGGATCAATGAGCTGACCCTCCGCTACTATGGCGGTCGCTGCTGCCGATCGGCCTCCGAGCTAAGCTATCTGCAGCGACTCCTCGATGAAAGAAGAGTAAGCGAGACGGAGGAGCTCGAGCTACAGGCAATGGGCATTCTGCTCGGCGATCTCTTAGCCCTCGAGCAGGGCATGGAGTGGATTGTCTTTGAAGATGCGCAGGGGAGGAGCCGGGCCCTTCGCCTAGCGGAATCGGAAAACTATTTGTTTCCGGCGACCATGGTTTCACGACGGCGTATGGCCGGAGATCGTACACCGATCGTCGATATCTACCGAAAAGCAGTCACGGACATTGAATCGGTCAAAGAACCGCTTCCCTTCCAGTAACGCACGCTGAATGAGATGTGTAATTTCGGCTTTTGGCGTTGTGCACTTCAGCTAGGTAAAAGTAAGTACAAGGAGATGTAAATGGACTTCTTTAACAACCCTGAGGAATGGCTACCGCTCGCGATTGAGTATGGTACCGCCCTCATCCTCGCGATCGCGATCTTCTACATCGGTCGAATTGTTGTGGGTCGTATCGTCAGTATCTGTAACCGAGTCATGCTTGCGCGCGGCATGGACGAAACCTTAGTCAATTTCGTTTGCTCGATTCTGCGCTGGACCGGCTTACTATTCGTCGCGATTGCGGCGCTCAGTCAGCTCGGTGTTGATACGACCTCGCTGGTTGCTCTACTCGGTGCCGCAGGTTTGGCAATTGGTCTGTCCCTGCAGAGTTCTCTGGGTAACTTTGCCGCCGGGGTGATGCTCATTATTTTCAAGCCCTTCCAGAAGGGCGATTTCGTCGAGGCCGGCGGTGCAACCGGTGTGGTGGAATCGATCAGTATTTTCACAACGGTCATGACGACGCCCGATAACAAAGAGGTGATCGTACCCAACGGTGCCATCATTGGTGGCAACATCACCAACTACTCGGCCAAAGCGACGCGAAGAGTAGATATGGTATTCGGCATTGCCTACGGCGATGATCTCCAAGCTGCGAAGGCGATTCTTGAGGACATCATCAGTAAGGAAGATCGCGTGCTAGCGGATCCCGCTCCGGTGATTACGGTGGGCGAACTTGCAGACTCGAGCGTCAACTTCCTGGTTCGCCCGTGGGTAAATGCGGGAGATTATTGGGGCGTTCTCTGGGATACGACCGAGTCGGTAAAACTTCGCTTTGATGAAGCAGGTATCAGCATTCCGTTCCCACAAATGGAGCTGCACATGGCCGCTCCGGGCGCTGAGGAACGCACAGCGGCCTAAGGTATCGCGACCGCTGCTCAAAAGATGAGCACGGTCGCTTAAACCTTCGATCACACTAGTGATCACAGTCTCGATCAGACTCTAGTTTAGGCTCTCATTTAGACGATAGCCAACGAAGGCCAGCGGAATTTTTGCTAGTGCTTAAGTGCTCGACTCTAGTGCTGGTCGGATCTTTGGTGCTTAAAAGTGTGTGCCCTCGCACGGTAAGCAGCGAAGGAATACATTTTGTGGATCACGAAGACTGCCTAGAAGGTTAAGGCGTTTTTGAACCGGATCGAGAAGTGCCAGCAGGCCGCTCAGCCCGGGCTGCTTCAGAAGCTTAGCATTGAAATTATCACTGAGTTGCTGCAACAAAATCTCCTGCGGACTGAACGCTGGCTGCACCGATATTACTTCGTAGTCGTCCTCGCCGAGTCCGGCAAGCGCAGCCGCGGCTTCGATGGCCTCATCCAGCGAACCAAGGCGATCCACCAACCCGGCTGCGAGCGCGTCGGATGCACTTAAGACGCGCCCTTGCGCATATTGCTCTACCGTCGCTCGATCCAGCCCTCGACCCTCAGCGACCAAGGCGACGAAATGCTCGTAAGTGTTGGCGATACTCAGCTCTACCGCTTCTTCAATCGCCGGAGCCAGCGGGCGATCCGGACGCAGGCCACCCGCATAGGCAGTCGTGCCAAGACCGTCCGTATAGACGCCGCCGCGTTCGAGCAATCTTTCAAAGGTGGGAAATGCAGCAAATACCCCGATGCTGCCGGTAATCGTTGTCGGTGTGGCGACGATTTCATCGCCAGCAACGGCCAGGTAGTAACCACCGGAGGCGGCGACCGCTCCCATGGAGACGACCACTGGAGTTCCCGCTGCGCTAATTCGTGCCAACTCTTCTCGAATCAGCTCTGAGGCAAAGGCGCTGCCACCACCGGAGTTAACCCGCAGTACAAGCGCCTTGGTATCGGTCCTCGCGGCCGCGTCCGACAGCTGTTTCGCCACCGTATCGGCACCGATCACCCCCGCTTGTGATCGACCGGGCATAATCGCGCCTTCCGCGCTCACCACAGCAATCACAGACGCATCACTTGTCAGACTTTTCTGGCGCGAGCGTGAGAGGTAGTCAGTGAAGCCGACGTGTTCAAAACCCAGATCATTGTCGCTAGCGCCGGCGATTTTCTGTAGGTACGAGCGCTGCTCCGGTCGAGAGTACAGCTCGTCTACCAGGCCGGTCTTGATCGCGAGTTGGGCACCGTTGCCACCGGTAGCCGCCAAGCGCTCCGGGAAGTTATTGAGTAGCGCATCTACTGCCCCCGGGTCGAGACTCCTGCGCTGCTCCACACGATCACTGTAGGCCTTCCAGATTTGCGTAAGCCACTCTCTCGCAATCTCCCGTTCTCCTTCAGACATGTCCGATCTCAAATAGGGCTCGGCAATCGACTTGAAGTCACCAACGCGAAAGACGTGCATGGATACGGAGAGTTTCTCAAGCGCCTCTGCAAAGAAGTTGATGTAATAACTAAAGCCTTCGAGCGCAACCACCCCTTGTGGATGCATCAGAATCGTATCGGCTTCCACAGCGACGCGGTACTGGTCTTGCGTGAAGTAATCACCGAAGGCAACGATCGGTTTTCCGCTAGCTCGAAATTCATCAAGCGCCTCAGCAAGCTCAGTGGTTTTACTTTGGCCAATGGCAACTAAGCGATCAAGCCGAACTATTAGGGAGTTTATTCGTGGGTCTTTAGCCGCGAGCCTGGCGCTGTCTACGAGGTCTGTGAGTAAGATTTCACGACCGGCGTCATTTTGTTCAAACAGAAGAGCGGACGCGTCCACGCGGGATCGCACATCGACCACTCGACCACTCAGGTCCCAAAAGAGGGCCGCGTTATCCGGAAGCGGCGTCGGCTTGCCATTAAAGGTCATCCAGAGAATGACGAGGATCGCGAGGAAGAGTAAGTTGGCGAGCGCCAGGCGAAGCACCGTGATCGCCCGCCAGAGCCCCGCGAAGAATCGCTTAATCATTGATTACTCTCCTATTCTCAACCTATACGTGGCCTATACCTGGCCTGTTCCGTGCACTTGATTGAGCTCGCGAAGCTCACGAGCTCGTTGCCGCACATAAAACATCGAACAATTAAAGACGCCGATCACGGCTAAAAGTTCTAGTTGAGCACGGGTGCTGGCGGGCTCAGCAAAAATCCGAAGGGTAGCCGTGACGAAATAAATGAGGCTGATGAAAGAGAGCCAGGTAACGCTTCGAAGACGATCGGCTGCCACACCGGGCAGTACGATAGCAATCGGCACGAACCAGATTAGCCAAAGCAGTAAGGGCGCAGATCGCTGCCACCCGTCCCAAGCCATCGCGGCAAACAGCCCGACTAAGCACGACCACATCGAAAACCACAAGAACGCGGAACTTCCCGCCCGGCTTGCTTTGACAGACCGTGAGTTCATCGGTTCAGACGCTCCGCTGTTTCAGCCAGGCGCCGACCGAGGGCTCTGCACAGCTGCTGCTCTACGCTATCCATTTCTCGTCCGTCGGACGCGGTCCAATGAGACGCACCGTAGGGGGTCCCGCCGGCCCGGGTCGCCATCAATCCGGGCTCGCCGTAGGGCAAGCCTAGATACAGCATGCCGTGATGGATCAGCGGCAAAGCCATCGTGAGTAAGGTGCTCTCTTGGCCGCCATGAAGACTTGAACTCGCGGTGAATACGGTCGCAGGCTTTCCCACAAGAGACCCACTCAGCCAGAGCTCGGAGGTCTGGTCGAGAAAGTGCTTCAAAGACGCAGCCATATTGCCGAATCGAGTAGGTGACCCTAGCGCCAAGCCTGAACAATGTCGCAACTCTTCGAGCGAACAATAGGGTGGCCCGTCTACGGGGACGGGCGGCTCGCTGGCTTCATAAGCTGCGCTCACTTCGGGCACGGTTCGGAGTTTTGCCTCCATGCTGGTAATGGTCTCGATGCCGCGCGCAACCTGACGCGCCATCTTCTGAACGGCGCCGTGTCGACTGTAGTAGAGAACAAGTAGGTAAGGCTTCAATGCTGAGGTTCTGCGCCGTGGCTGTTATCGAAAGATGGCCGCTAGAGGCCGATACAAAAGACTCTTTTGCGTAAGTTCTTTTTACGAGAGCCCTTTTTACGTAGGTCCTTTTTACGTAGGTCCTTTTTCTGTAGGCCCTTTTACATAGTTAGTTTTCAAATAGATAGCCTTTACATCGGTCTCGCGTAGGTCGCTTTTTCCAACTCTCTCTTGCGAAAGCCTTTTTGCGACAGCCTCTGTCGCGAAGGCTCCTGTGGTGAAGGCTCCTGCTGTAAAGGCCCCAGCGCAATCAGCATCAGTGAAACGCCCTCTCGCGAAGGCCTCCAGCACCGAGAACGCTACCAAACGGCCCGCTTGAATGCTGGCCAGTGTGGCTCGCTTCATTCTAGGTTAGCAACAGAGTTGAAACGGTAACTGCAAAAGCCTTCGACTCGCCAAAGAAAATGCTCGCATAAGAAACACCCACACTAATGCTCTAAGAGTACGGACGTAGGCTGTGCTCCGATCATAGCGATACGGCGCGTACCTGTGTCATACATTTACTCTGTAAACCTCTGTTGCTAGGTGCATCCAATATCGCTTTTGCGATAATGGCGGTATGGAAAAGCCAATCACTTACTGGTACCAAACCAAAGAGCGGGCCCACTACCTGCTCGGTCGCTATCGCACGGATCGCTGTCGCGACACCGCGGCGGCTCTGACCTATGTATCGCTCTTTGCTCTGGTTCCCCTCCTCACAGTGCTCTACACGATGGCGTCAGCGATACCGGCCTTTCAGGGTATGGAAGCCAATATTCAGAATTTATTGTTCGAAAATCTCGTGCCCGAGACCTCGGCGGGACTTGAAGAATATCTCAACGATTACTCGCGACAGGCCCGCCAACTCACGGGCTTCGGCATCGCTTTTCTTTTTGCGACCGCAGTGTTGATGTTAAGAAACATCGAACAGGCCTTTAACAGGATTTGGCGGACCCGCGGTGACCGCGGCGCCGTATCAAGTTTTCTGATTTACTGGGCTGTCCTCTCCCTCGCCCCGCTGACAATTGGCTTTGGCGTTGCCGCAAGCACTTATCTTGCATCTTTCGCCCACCAGCTTGAGCGCTGGGACATCATTGGAGCGGGTGCTTTTCTGCTGCGCGCTTCACCCTACTTGCTAGAGATCATGGGTTTCAGCCTTGTCTACGCTGCGGTGCCCAACTGTCGCGTCCCGCTCCGCCACGCGCTCGCGGGCGGCTTTGTGGCGGCGGTCAGCTTTAACTTGGCTCGCGGCCTATTTACCAAACTCGTCGCCGGCTCTAGCATCACGTTTATCTATGGTGCCTTCGCTGCGGTGCCGCTGTTCCTTGTGTGGCTCTATATCTCCTGGACCATCGTTCTGCTCGCGGCGATTTTTGTGCACAGCTTATCTGCCTATCAAGATGAGGAGCAGGCACGCAAACCCTTGCTGCTAAAGTCCCTGGAAGTCCTCGAAATAATGTGGCGGCGTCAGAATAAGGGGCGAGCGATCTCCGAGTTTGAACTCCTTCGAAGTAAAGGCACGGCTATAAACTCCGACAGCTGGCAGGTCCTTAGGGACAAACTGCTTGAGCATCGAATCATTGCCCAGAATGAGAAAGGACACTATCTACTCAGCCGAGATCTACACGATCTTCCGCTGTGGAAGCTGCGGGAGGTTCTGGACGAGGAATACGACATACCGCGCGTTGAAGACGACGATGCTCCCAACTGGAAACGAAAAGCTAACGATATGCTAGAGGATCGCAGGTTAAGTGCCAGGGACAACTTCTCGATTACGCTTGCGGAACTGTTTCGTTCCTAATTAGCAGCGGCGTGACACGCGCGCATTAAGGTTTGCATCGAAAAGACTTTCGATCGTTCCATGACAACATTTCGATACACCGATACGTTTCTGTAGAGAGCAAAATGAATTCAGCGCTAAACGCAAAGAGTGCCAATAGACCTAAAGAAAACCGCAACCTAGTCGCCGCGGTGCTGGCGCTCGCACTCTTGAGCGGCTGCGACCAACCGGCGCAAGTCCCAACCGATCCACTAGGGCAAATTCTGGCGCCAAACGGTGAGTGGACCTTTATCAAC
>JBCCQO010000110.1:0-9388 GCA_039024595.1 Pseudomonadota bacterium
GAAATGCACGAGTCGACCATCTCTCGTGTCACCACGCGCAAATACATGCATACGCCAAGGGGTATTTTTGAGCTGAAATACTTCTTTTCTAGCCACGTCGCAACAACCTCTGGTGGCGCTTGTTCATCTACTGCAATACGCGCCCTCATTCGCAAGCTAATCGCCGCAGAGAATCCCCGTAAGCCCCTATCGGACAGCAAGCTTGCACAGTTGCTTGAAGATCAGGGCATTCAGGTGGCAAGAAGAACGATTGCAAAGTACCGGGACAGCCTAACCATTCCCCCGTCGAATGAACGAAAACGGTTGGTGTAGAAAAAACAGTGAACCCATGAGAAAAAGCGTCCTATACAAGACGCAGACTACGTTAAGGAGAGCCCTATGCAAATTAACGTCAGTGGACACCATGTCGACGTATCTGAGCCGCTTCGCGGCTATGTCGAGGCTAAGTTCGAACGCTTGCAACGACACTTTAGTCAGATCACAAATGTAGAAGTTACCCTTGTGGTCGAAAAACTGGTACAGAAGGCGGAAGCGAACGTACATATCGCCGGAAAAGATGTGTTCGCCGCCGCTGATTCGGAAGATATGTATGCGGCGATCGATGCGCTAGCCGATAAGCTTGATCGACAGCTAATAAAGCACAAGGAAAAGCATCGGGCGCACTGACTCTAGTTCAGCGGTCCCTTCGGACAAAACCGAAGCGGCGCCAATTCCAAGCAAGCTACGAACGTTCAAGTACCCACTGGCCTTAGGTCGTATTTCCCATGCCTCACGCGTTAGCTCCAAACGATGGTTCGAACAGCAGCAGCGTCGCTGCCCTGCTTGCCCCGGAACGCTGCCTATGCCAAGTGCAAGGCACCTCAAAAAAACGGCTGTTTGAACTTATTGCCGATCTTCTTAGCTCTGAGTACGTAGATTTCCATCCCAGCGAGCTTGTATCCGGCATGCTTGCACGGGAGAAACTGGGCAGCACCGCGCTGGGAGAAGGGATCGCGATCCCTCACTGTCGCCTCGACGCCTGTGAGACCCCCTGTGGCGTATTGCTCACCCTCGATGCCGCTGCTGATTTTGATGCACCAGACAATCAAGATGTGGATCTCGTTTTCGCTCTCGTCGTACCGGGTGAAGCAACACAGGAGCACTTGAATCTGCTGGCGGATTTAGCGCGTCTCTTTTCTAAGAGTGGCTTTCGAGAGGCGCTGCGCGGTTGCGCCACACCGCTGGCGGTCTACGAGACAGCGCTCCAATGGTCCGCTCAGTTATCCTAACGCCACGACTGGCAACGGTGATACAACCGAACGCTCCAGCACGCGTGTCGATAAATCGTTAACTTTGAAAGAGACAAAGACGTGGAGCTAATACTGGTCAGCGGACGTTCCGGCTCTGGCAAGAGTACGGCACTACGCCAGCTCGAAGACGAGGGCTTTTTTGCGATTGATAACCTCCCTGTATCCCTGTTACCGGAGCTAATGCGTGACCGAGAACAGCGCTTTGCGGTCAACTTCCGCGGCGTGGCCGTATGCATTGACGCACGCAATACAAAGGTAGAACTCGACGCGGTTCCGGAAGCTATCGCTGCGCTGCCGGCGGATGTTCATACCCGTGTTTTGTATCTCGATGCGGACGAGGACACACTCGTACGGCGCTTTAGCGAAACCCGACGACGGCATCCGCTCACCGAGTCGGCCGTCTCCCTTCGCGAGGCCCTGAATCGAGAGCAAACGCTGCTCGGCCCGCTCGCGGCAGCTGCAGCACTTACCCTGGACACACGGTCGATGACTATCTACGAGCTGCGCGATGTTATTCGCCAACGCTTAGTCGGCGCCGAATCCGACGGCATGGTCATTCTGATCCAATCCTTTGGCTTCAAACGCGGCATCCCAGGAGATGCAGATCTAATCTTTGACCTACGCATGCTGCCGAACCCCCACTGGGAGGAATCTCTACGAGAAAAAACCGGCCTTGATCAGGAGGTCGCAAGCTACTTGGAAAGTCACGGGGTAACGGAGCAGTTATTTGCCGACATCAGCGGATTCATAGAACGCTGGGTTCCTGCTTATCAGGAAAGCAGCCGTAGCTATCTAACGGTCGCTGTGGGTTGTACAGGTGGTCAGCATCGGTCCGTATATATGGCAAGTCGCCTTCATCAATATTTAATGGGTATCGGCCTAGCATCGCAGCTTCGCCACCGGGAGTTGCGTTGAGGTGATTCGAGATTCGCTCGCTATCGTGAACAAGTTAGGACTGCACGCCCGTGCCGCTTCTAAATTTGTTGCCTGCGCAAGCCAATTTGCCTGTTCTATTAGACTTTGCAAAGAGCAGGAGTGGGTTGATGGTAAGAGCATCATGGCGGTAATGATGCTGGCCG
The DNA here is from genome assembly GCA_039024595.1 of Pseudomonadota bacterium. Lineage (GTDB taxonomy): Bacteria > Pseudomonadota > Gammaproteobacteria > Pseudomonadales > Halieaceae > Congregibacter. The sequence goes on from JBCCQO010000110.1 coordinate 2,369, forward strand.
CAGGCAAAGGCACCACGCTGGCTATTGAGCTTGACGGGCCAGACGCTGAAGAAGCGCTCGCTGCCCTCAAAGCCCTAGTGCAAGACCGGTTCGGCGAAGGCGAATGACATCCGCCCAGCGGAGCCTAAGAGACTCGGTAGCGGCTGCACTCGCCAGCGGTACGCTCCACGACGTGCGGCGCTTAATCCGGGTTATGGAAGCGGGCGAAGTTGCGCATATTCTCGAATCCTCTCCTCCCCGCCATCGACAAGTTCTATGGCAGTTGCTTGAGCGTGATCAAGAGGCGGAGGTTCTCAATGATATCGGTGAAGAGCTGCGCAGTGACTTTCTCCAAGCCATGGCGCCGGATGAAGTCGCCCAGATAACCGAAGAACTCGATGATGACGATATCGCCGACATATTGCAGGAACTGCCCGATGCGTTCACGCAAAAAGTCCTGGAGGCGATGGATGAGCAAGCGCGGCTCCGCCTAGAAAAAGTCCTGGTGTATCCGGAGGACTCTGCCGGCGGATTGATGAACACGGACACCGTTACGATTCGCGCCGATGTCACGCTCGATGTCGTACTCAGGTTTCTACGGCGCCACGAAGAGCTCCCCGACATGACCGACACGCTCATCGTCGTGAGCCGAGACGATCGCTATGTTGGCCTGCTGCCATTGCGTACGCTGCTCGTATCCGATCCGGGCTGCTCCGTACGCGAACTGATGCTGACAAAACGTGCTCCGATCCCTACGGACATGCCAGATGATGAAGTCGCGCGCTTGTTTGAACGCAACGACTGGATCTCCTCACCGGTAGTCGACGAGGAAGGCTACCTAGTGGGTCGAATCACCATTGACGACGTTGTCGATGTCATACGCGAGGATGGAGATCACTCACTGATGTCTATGGCGGGTCTGGACGAGGACGATGACACCTTCGCACCTGCATTTAAGACCACCAAGCGAAGGGCCTTCTGGCTCGGTTTAAACCTGCTCACGGCATTTATCGCCGCGTCGGTTATTAATTTGTTTCAGGGCACTATCGAGAAAGTCGTTGCCTTAGCCGTTCTGATGCCGATAGTGGCCTCGATGGGCGGCATCGCGGGAACGCAAACGCTAACGGTCTTGGTGCGTGCTCTTGCCATGGGCCAAGTTAATCGCGGCAACGCTGCCTGGTTGGTAAGTCGCGAACTTCTAACCGGTGCGCTGAATGGAATTACCTGGGCCTTGGTCGTGGCCGCCGCAGCAAGTATTTGGTTCGACGACATGACCCTGGGATTAATTATTGCAACCGCCATGATCGTCAACTTAGTCACCGCAGGCCTTACCGGAGCCATTTTGCCGATGACGCTAAATCGGTTGAAGATCGACCCTGCGCTCGCCGGCGGAGTCATACTGACTACGGTCACGGACGTGGTTGGCTTTGTAAGCTTCCTTGGTCTTGCAGCCGTGTTTTACGGTTGATCCAATGGTGACAAGATCCGGTGCATTGTCGTGACACAGCAAGAGGATAGCGGTGAAACCGCTTTGCAGAGTAAGTCCGCGCGCAAGCGGGAAATGACGTCTCTGCAAGAGTTAGGAGAAAGACTGGTTTCCTTAAGTGAAAGCGAACTCGCTCAACTACCGATCACAAGCGAGTCCTTGTTGGAGGCCATCCAGCAAGCCACTCAGATAAGGAGCCACAGCGCACTGCGCCGACAGCGTCAGTACATCGGCAAACTCATGCGCACTGTCGATGCGAAGCCCATCGAGCAGGCGCTCAACGCTCTTCACCAGGCAAAGGTCGATGACCGTAATCGCTTCAAGCAGCTTGAGTCACTCAGAGAGGAAGTCGTCAACCGCGGCGACCAGGGTATAGAACTAGTGATGCGACAGTTTCCGACCGCAGAACGGCAACGACTGCGCCAGTTTGCCCGTGACATCAAGCGAGAGTCGAACAGCGGTCGGCCACCCGCCGCTAGTCGTCGCCTGTTCCGGTATCTACGGGAGCTTGCGGACGCTCACTCTTAAGACGATCATCAAAGAGACGACGAAACTCCACTTCCGGCGAGCCGATGTCACCAGATACTCCATACACCGCCGAGGACATGCGGTTGACCTGTTTTTCAAACACTTTACTCACCACAAAGACACCCGCAGCGATCGGTAGCCCGCCGGCAAGAGCAGCCACCCAGGGAAGATTGTTTGCGACCGGAAGCGTAACAACCAGCTCACCATTCACCCGTTGACTACGAAGGTCCGTAATGCCGTTAAAAGCGAAGGCGCTAGCGGCGCCATCGATACGAAGTTCGGTCACCTCCACCATACCTTCATGCAAGTGCAGCTCGGTGCTTGCCGTTAAAAACGGAATACCAGACTCGAACATGTGCGCCATAGACAACGCTCGAAGTATCTCCGCCAAATTAAGCAAGCTGATGAGACCGAGAGCCCCGGGTCGAGACTCTAGCAGACGACCATTCTTAGCTTCGAGGTTGATTGAGCCAAAGGCGGAAGTCACAGCAAAGTCGGTCGGTGCACCGGGCCACGCTAAACGCATACGAGCCGTACCGCTCTCCGACTCTAAGTTTGGCTCGGAACCTGCAGCCAGCAGTACTCGTCCAATGTCTCCAAAACGTGTGTCGAACTCCAGTTTTGTCTGTTCGCCCTTCTCGTTCTCATACCAATGAAGCATTCCGGGCATCGGCGCATCCAGGGTTAGCCCAAACAGCTCTCCACTCACCCGGTGCGCGTAAATTCCGCCATCCGGATTCGCCGTGTCTAGATCAAACCCCAGGTTCCCAATCACGCGATCCTCGCTTCGGAGTTCGAGAACGTCTACGTGCATGCTAGGGAGCCAGCTTCGCAACGTTGCGAGTTGTGTGGATTCGTTCGTTGCGGCCTCTTGCTCATCGAAATCAGCGCCGGAATCGACGCCGAGGTCACTTGCCGTATCAGCTTTGCTGGCGCTGTCAAAACGGTCAAGCTGAAGATATTCGATTAGGAGGTCTAGATTCTCTCCCTTACGCGTGAGACTACCCTGAGCAATCGCCGATTCCAGCGCTCCCTGCCAAAGAGTATCCACTCCCCACAGGTCGATTCGTGCAGCCCCAAAACTTTGATCGCCAAGCTGCAGCTCGCCCAGACTCAGCGAGTCGATTCGATAGCTGAACGGGACTGCGGCCGCCGCGACCGTATCCTGATAGGTTGAGCTACGCTCGGTCGTATCGGCTGCGTAAGTATCGCCCTCCCCACCGTAACGTTGATAAAAGTCTGCCCAAGCGGCAATGTCCAAGGTCGATAAGCTACCGGAAAGACAATAACGTTGATCACACGCGTCCATTTTGGGGGCTTCACCGCCAACGGCGGCAGCAACACGCTCAACGGAATCTTCCTTGAGCTGCACTGCCATATGCAGTCTTTCCCCGAGGGACACAGCAAATTGAGGATTTTCTTCCAGAGGCAGCTTGATTGACATGGGCAAGACTGCCCCTAGACCTTTAGCGAAGGGACGGGGAACATCGAGTTCCACTGACTCTAGAGTAGAGCTAAGCTCTAGCACTGATCCTTGCGCAGCGCTTGATCTCAAGAAGCCGTCGTAGTGCACGGTCCCTTGAGCAAAATCGAGCAGCGGCAATTCCAGCCACCTAGCCACTGCCTGTGCGGGTAGCGATCCAGCCAGCTCAAGCTCGATTTGCTCCGCACTACCGGCCCCCGCAATGGCTATTTTTCCATCGAGCAGATGTCCGTCTACAAGGCTACCCTGGAAGCCAGACACACTGTTGTATAAGAGGCTTCCCTTAAGCCGGTCCAAGGTGAGCCCTGGTTGCTCCATGTACACCTGCAGATCGGAAAAGTCGACGCGTAGATCAATCTCAGGGGGCGGCAGGACTGCGTCGAGGCGCTGATGAAAGGTCAGCGCTCCGTCCACCTCGCCGCGATAATCCCAAGCGTCGAATACGCCGCTCGTAACCTCCCGGAGAGGGGTTTGCGTTAAGAAAGTGTGAGCAGCCTTAGCGTCACCAAGGAAATCGCCGTTAAGCCGCAGCATCGGTGTTCCATCTTCGTTGGCAATGCGTAAGACAAGCTCACTTAGAGCAAGTACATCGGTCTGGGCTTGCTCTGCGGTCGCCCACGTGACCACATCGTCAACTAGCACTAAAGCGGATAAGTGCTCCAGCGGTGGCCAGCGCGGATCATAGCGCAGCTGAGTGTCGTCCATCGCCAGGAATAGCTGCGTGTGAGTATGGGGCTTGTTGCCGACCTTAGTACTTCCCCGCCAAACAAAACCTGCTTCATGGATATCGCCACCGCGTACGCTCTTATCCAGCCAGGTGAGCAAACTCTCCGGCAACTTGTAAGGCAGATAGCGATCCCCATAGGAAAGTCTCGAATCCGTGAGGCCGACGATTAAACCCAACTCGACGCCGAGTGCTGTTGCGCTGAAGGGCATGTGCACACCGAGTTTGCCAACAGCATTGCCTTCATCGCCCACAAGCTCGAGCAAGCCGGATCGTAGTTGCAGCGCGCTGTTGTCCCAGCTAAGCAGCAGCTCACCTAGGGCGGAATCGTAACGCAGCGACTGCTGATACACCGACGGCAAAAAGATGGACATATCGTTGCTGTCTAGATGAATCCGGCCACCGGCCGCGGCCAATTCCAAGTACCCACTCACCCCCTCAAACGCAGGACTGTTGCGCCAGCTGTCCATACTGATGTCGGACACCCGACTGCGTAGATGCCAGCTCTCGGCGGGTCTGGCGAGATCGTCAAAACGCAGCTCGATGTTTTGCAGCTTGCCGCGCGGGCGCAGCGCGGGCAATGCGTCCTTCAAGCGTTTCGGTACTCCCGGTGCCGCCGCTAGTAAAGAAGGGAGTGCTTCCAGTCCTAGGTCTTTCGCTCGAATCCGTAGCGCATTACCCCACCAGTCGAACTGGGCTCGATCGAGATCGAGGGAGTGCTCTCCTCGTTCTATGTGGAAGTCTTCCGTAAGCAGAGTCCAATGTCTGTTTTGCTTGGCGAGTGCCGCCTCGAAAGAGAGTGCATCCAAAGGGAGTGACCAGGCGGTGGTGCGCTCTTCCACAACGAGGCTCGCACTACTAACCCGCAGGCGCGCGTCAGAGTTGCCCGCCGCTTGTTCGAGCCAGAGTTGGGTTGATGCGGTGCCGGAGAGGGTGAAGGGCCATTCAAGGCCCTCCCAAAGGAAATTAAGCTTGGAGAGATCACTACTCTCGACGTCTAAGAAAATATCACCAGCCCAAGTGTTTGGCATTACCGGATTGCCTACGCCTTGCGCGTTTATGGCAATACGTAGCTGCTGGTTCTCTGCGACGCCTTTGAGCTGTCGGCTGTTCCCGGTTCGCAGCAAGGCCAAATCGACATTTAATTCGAACAACTCGTTACCGGGCGCCAGTAAGTTGAGTTGGTGTTCACTCAAGGTGAGTTCGCGCACGTTGGGGAGAAAATCCTCAAGCCATTCCTGAAGACCGTTACCCCCGCTGCTCTGGAAGCCTGCTAATACGAGGGAGCCGTCCTCCCGCAGCTCGCCATCGAGCTCTAGCCCGGAAAAACCAAGGTGTGAGAGCTGTAGTGAGCGAGTGGCGAGACTTGCGAGTACGTCAATCCGTAGGTCTCCGTGCGCTATGGCAATCGCCTTGGTGTTGGGAGCGCTACTGGCAATCGTGAGCCGCCGGAAGATCAGAGATGGGCTAAACCCTTCCCAGCTACCCACAAGCGACTCTGCCTCCACATGGAAGGGTAAAGAGGCGTTGAGTTTCTCGAATAAAGGCTCTCGAAGCGTCGGCAACTGGGCGATTACTAGCCTCCCTAGCGCCAGGTAGACCGCAAGCAAGACCACGACACTGACTAAAATTCGCCACGCCAAAGGAGCGAGCGCATGCAAACCATGCGTTCCACGCTCCCTTAAGTTTGATGATGACTCCTGTGGCACGGTTGCTGCGGTTCACCCTGCGTCTACGGTACGGATACTCGATGGTAAAATTAGCTTTAGCCCCAAGGGCAAAACACGCGTGTGCTGTTAGCTCTTAGCCAACACAACGTAGTTGCCACGGTCTAACTGCGACCACCATCGATTGGACAGCTATTTTAAGTCCTGCGTTCCCCCATTCTAAGTCTTGCGCACCAGCAATGTTTGCGGAAAAACAGCATCTAGACACTGCTCACAGTGGTGCTGACACCCAGTTCGGAGAGCATTTCCCGAGTCTCCACCTGCGGTAGACCTACCACATTGGAAACACTCCCCTCGATCCGTCGGATAAAGGAGCCCGCTATGCCTTGAAGAGCGTAAGACCCCGCTTTGTCCCAGGGCTCTTCGCCGTCAAGGTAAGCCTCCAGCAGCGCGTCCGATAAGTCCATAAACTCTACGAGAGTGTGAACAGTGCGGGCACGACACTCCCGTTCGTAGCGACAGCTAACGGCGGTGACCACCTCGTGACGCGCTCCCGCAAGGGTTTTTAGCATGTGCCTGGCCTGCTCCCTGTCGGCGGGCTTACCGAGGCTCAGCCCATCACTTATCACCGTGGTGTCCGCCGTAATCAGTAACTCCTGTTCCGATGTAGCGAGCGCCAAGCTTTTTTCCCGAGCCATCCTTTGCACATAGCTAAGGGGGTCTTCTCCTGGATGGGGTGTTTCATTGATCGCAGCGCTGCGGATAGTAAAGCTCAAACCCAGCTGAGACAGGAGCAGCGCCCGCCTTGGACTGGCCGAACCCAAAACGATCCTTGCGACTAATCCGGTCATTGCGGACGAAGCTAGCTCACACCCTGCGCACGCCGTATCGCGCGCAACACGGTAAACAACGCGGGCCAGAGAACCGCACTCGAAATAGCCGGTAATAGAAATGCCCCGCCAGAAGCGCCAGCACCTTCCAAGCCTTGCAACCATTGGCCAATCAGCTGGTGTATTCCTATTAGAACGAATACGACACCGGATTGTTGTAGAAGACTAAAAACGCGGAGGCGCTGGTACATGAGCCTTGCAAGCGTAACAACCACTCCAATCGATAACATACTCTGGCCGATTAGGGCGCCTTTGAGCACATC
>JBCCQO010000111.1:0-9363 GCA_039024595.1 Pseudomonadota bacterium
CGAGAGAGACACAAGAGGTCAGCGATTGCTTGTGCTCGGAGTCAGCAGTGACGGCCCCGCCGAACGAGCGGGTCTGCGCGCCGGTGATGTTATTACCCATTTCGACGACGAACCGGTTAACGATGTGAGATTGTCCATGCTGGATGTCGAAATGTTGAGACCCGGCGATCGCTTGAAAGTCACCGTTGCTCGCGAAGGCGATGTGATGGATTTCGATGCGATTGTGGGTGCAGAGCCAGAAAGCGAATCCTGATTAGGGCACTCTACCTACGAGACCAGGCACCCACGTCCCGATAGTGTTCTTTGCCGGAAGAGGCGGCAATCCGCCGCTACTAACCGCCTTCGATGCGATACTCGGCACTGCGGGCGTGGGCCGGCAGGGACTCTCCCTGCGCTAAGACACTCGCTACCTTCGCCAGCGGAATCGCGCCGTCTTTCGTACAGTGAATGATCGAGCTGCGAGTTTGGAAGTCATAGACACCTAGGGGAGAGAAGAAGCGCGCTGTACCCGAAGTGGGTAGCACGTGATTTGGCCCAGCACAGTAGTCGCCCAAGGCCTCGCAGCTGTGAATCCCCATAAAGATTGCACCCGCGGCTCTTATTTTTGGTTCAAGGGCTTCCGGATCCGCAACTGCCAACTCCAGGTGCTCCGGTGCTAGGCGATTGCTAACCGCAGCAGCGTCATCCAAGTCCTGCACCTTGATCAGCGCTCCGCGGCGCTCCAGCGCTTTTTCGATTACCGCAGCGCGTTCCATAGTCGGCAGTAACCGGCTAATTGCTGCATCGACTTCATCCAGGTAGCTATCGTCGGGACACAAGAGAATAGCCTGTGCGCTTTCATCGTGTTCCGCCTGAGAGAACAGGTCCATCGCCATCCAGTCCGGGTTCGCCGTTCCATCGCTGATCACGAGAATCTCCGAGGGACCCGCGATCATGTCGATCGCCACGCGTCCAAACACCTGTCGCTTGGCCTCAGCCACAAAACGGTTACCAGGACCGACAATTTTATCCACCGGCGGAACGCTCTCCGTGCCAAAAGCCAGGGCGCCTACCGCCTGTGCCCCACCCAGGGTGAAAACGCGATCCACTCCCGCCAGATGAGCGGCAGCGAGTACCAATGGATTACGCTCCCCCCCAGGAGTGGGTGCCACCATAACTATCTCGTCGACGCCGGCGACCTGCGCGGGGATTGCATTCATTAGTACTGAAGAGGGATAGCTCGCTTTACCACCGGGCACATAGACGCCCACGCGCTGTAGAGGGGTCACCCTTTGCCCCAGTCGATTACCGTGCGCATCGTCGAAGGACCAATCATCACTTCGCTGCAGCTCATGAAACGCTCTGACTCGATCGGCCGCCTCGCTGAGCGCTTCTCGTTGTTGTGCGGAAATCGTGGCGAGGGCATTGCACAGCTCCTCCGGTCCGATCTCGCAATCGGCGACGCTAGCCACGGCGAGCTGATCAAACTGCTCCGTGTACCTGAGCAACGCCTGATCGCCATCACTCTGAACCGCTCGCAGGATGCCGGCTACCGTCTCAACGACGCTTTCACCCTCGTTTTCCATAGGCACCGCTAAGCCCTTCAACTGCTCATGAAAGTCTGGGGACCTGCTATTTAACCTACGCATCACTTGACGTTTACTCGTCTCTTTTTTTCACGTTCTCTTGTCCTTTCTCTGGCTCTTGGCCTTGCTCTTGCCAGCGAGACTCGATCACTCGCTTTTGGAACACATCGATCGATGTTGGCTCTACGGTCACTTGTTACATCGCGGACTGCCTTTCCGGCCAAGGCTGCTGTGCCACTCTCGTGACTGACGCCAGAGCCGTTTGGAGTACCGGCATTTATAGTGCCCCTTTAATGAAGCCCCTTTAATGCTGCCCCTTTAATAAAGCACTTTTAATAAAGCCCTTTCAAAAAGGATCCTCTCAAAGGGCCTGTTCAATCTGTTCAATGAGCACCCGGACTTCATCATGTCGTGAACGCATTGCAGCTTTGTTTACGATCAATCGAGACGTCACGGTCGCGATTTCGTCAATAGGCTCCAGACCGTTCGCTCGTAGCGTGTTTCCCGTATCTACGATATCGACAATCATATCGGCGAGGCCCATTTTTGGAGCCAGTTCCATCGCGCCATATAGTTTAATCAGTTCTACTTGCAAACCCTGGCGCGCGAAGAAGTCCCGAGCCACGTTGATGAACTTTGTCGCAACTCTGATCCGTCCAGTCGGCTGCAGGAAACCGACCGTGGCGGCAGTCATCAGACGGCACGGAGCTATTTCCAGGTCGAGGGGCTCGTAGATGCCCACACTCCCCTGTTCAAGTAGAACATCTTTTCCCACCACTCCAAGATGCGCCGCTCCGTGACGGACATAGGCCGGTACGTCTACGCCCCGCATGACGAGAAGCTGTAGCCGCTCATTATTGGTAGCGATGAGTAGTTTGCGGCTTTTTGAAATGTCTTCTAACGGCTCGATACCCGCACGCTGTAGCAAGGGCAGAGTCTCTTTCAAGACACGGCCCTTGGTAAGGGCGAGGGTAAGTTTTTCCGTACCACTGATCATAGTTTTAGGCCTTGGCCCGATTTGTCCGTTGACTACCGGGCTGAGTTCAGCACGAAGCTAAAATAGACACCAGCGACAGCTTACCGGGTGCCAGCTCGCAAAAGGTGGAGAGAGTAATCGTGTGCATGGATTTTCAGCAAGCAAGAGCCTTGTTTTGTTGGCAAACCGCGTAGGTCATCGTACCTTTTAGGTTGGAAGACGACGGATATCCGCGCCCAAGGCCTGTAGCTTCTCTTCGATGCACTCATAGCCTCGATCAATATGGTAAATCCTATCGATCAAGGTCTCCCCCTGGGCAACAAGACCGGCAATCACCAGACTTGCAGAGGCCCGCAAGTCCGTCGCCATGACCGGGGCTCCCGCCAGATTTTGCTGCCCCACAATAACTGCGGTATTACCGTCGATCGTGATATCGGCGCCCATTCGGTTCATTTCATGAGTTTGGATCAAGCGGTTTTCAAAAACGGTTTCCTTGACCGTGGCCGTTCCGCCGGCGATGGTGTTCATCGCCGTCATCTGAGCCTGCATGTCCGTGGGAAAACCAGGGTAGGGTGAGGTCCGGATGCTAACCGCCTCGGGACGTTTTCCCTGCATGTCCAAGGCAATCCAATCGTCGCCTTGCTCGATTGTTGCCCCCGCCTCCGCTAGCTTCTGAAGAACGACCTCCAGGTGATCGGGACGCGCACCTCTTAGGTGAATCTTTCCGCCTGTTGCAGCGGCCGCGACAAGGTAGGTTCCAGCCTCGATGCGATCCGGCATCACGTCGTAGTGGCAGCCGTGCAGCCGATCCACCCCTTGGATAGAAATGCGGTCGGTGCCGTGGCCATCGATCTGTGCCCCCATCGCGATCAGGCAGTTGGCTAGATCGACAACCTCCGGCTCGCGAGCGGCGTTCTCAATAATGGTCTCTCCCTCCGCGAGAGCAGCAGCCATCATGAGGTTTTCTGTACCGCCGACAGTAACGGTTTCCATAACGATATGGGTGCCTTGTAACCGACCAGCAACGGATGCGTTTATGTACCCGTTTTCTACCTGAACATCGGCTCCCATCGCTTCCAGCCCGCGTAGATGAAGGTCTACGGGCCGACTGCCGATGGCGCAACCGCCAGGGAAGGAAACGTGTGCCTTCCCGTAGCGCGCCAACATAGGTCCCAGGACCAAAATCGACGCCCGCATCGTCTTCACTAATTCGTAGGGTGCGGCAAAATTCTTGATGCTGCTCGCGTCGACTTCAATGGTCATCTTTTCGCCGATGGTGAGGGTGACGCCCATGCAGCCGAGAAGCTCGATCATTGTCGTTATGTCGTGAAGGTGCGGTAGATTGCCCACGACCACAGGCTCGTCGGCAAGCAGGGTCGCGGCCAAGATAGGTAACGCCGCATTTTTTGCACCGGATACGGTGAGTTCTCCCGTGAGAGGCTTACCACCTTTAATGAGTAACTTATCCACGAATTTCTTAGTCTGTCTCGGGGTTATTTTAGAGCCATTTTGAGGTTATTTCGGAGCAATGCTGGAGTTCACTTGGAACCATAAGTCGCTGTCGGTGATTAGCTGTGTTGAGCAGGGCTGGAAGAATCTCTGAGTAGCCCTCTGGCACCGCTGGCACCTTCTCAGCCTTCCAAGCCTTCTTCACCCTCTTCGCGTTCAGCTCTCTGACTCCATTCCTCAGGGGTGAAGGTGCGTATGTTCACTGCATGAATATCGCCGCTGGCAATGGATTCTTTGAGAGCTGAATATACGGTTTGCTGCTTCTTAACCGCGCGCATGCCATCGAACAGGTCGCTTACAACTGTGATGTTGTAATTCGCACCGGCACCCTCGACCGAGACTAAGGCACCCTCGATGTCGGCCCGTACAAGGTCTTCCACGATTTTTGCATTCATTCGATTCCCCACACCTTCAATACATAGCCTCCACGGTCCGCTGCTCTACCTCCAGTGGTAAAAACATACCTACTGTGGTGCGTCAGTGCTCCAGTTAGCAATTACTGCGTCGAGGTCACCATTGAATCTACGGGCGGCAGATTCAAACTGACTCCTGTAGATCTGTCCAAGGTTTACATTTTCTACGATCAAATTCCGCAGCAACCAATTACCTTCTTTATTTCTGGCCATGCTGTAAATGACTACATAAGGTTCTGGTGCGCCGCTGTAGATCAACTGGCGCAGCTGAGCGCGACGGGGATTAGCTGTTGCTCCATCATCTGCTTCCAGCTCCACGCGAGACCCGCCAAAGGCCAAAAGGCCTTTAGAGTAAGTTCTGATAAGTCCGACGCGCATCGTTTCGGTAAAACGCTCGACCTGATCTCGTAGCTTGGCGCGGCCCGCATCATCGAGGCTGCGATAACGTGCTCGTGTCGCATACTGACCCATTACGCCACGCGCAAATCCACTGTAATCCACAAAGGGATCCAGGACTTCATGTACGGCTTCGTAGTAGCGTTCCGGATCGTCATCGACGTAGGACCTAGCTTCGTCTATTACGGCGAGGACGCGCTCTGTTGTCTGTCCAAGCACATCCCGAGCTGAGACTTCCTCTTCTGACTCTTGCGCAAACGTACTCTGCGCAGCGAGGGCGAGAACAAGTAATAATGATGTGACCAGGGTATTCATTAGGGGCCCTTTTGAAACAAGAAGACGATGTGCGCGTCGACTCGCAAATGGTTGATGCATGTGAAATTCCTCTCATCTAAGCCGCAATCTCCGCAAAACCCCTGTGGTCATGGGGAGATTAATGGGTATACTCGGCGGCCCTCTAAAACAGCCGGTCTACACGCGGGCGCGGATTTTACACTCTTTTGCTCACTTTCACGTATGACATCACAACGGTGCCTATGGTTCAGGTAGCTTGCAGCTTCGATCTTAAAACGGGTTCGAAAACTCGGACAGACATAAAACCTGCCGCTCGGCATTCTTCCCAGTAAAAGAGGAATCCTCCGCTTGCTGCTTTGCACAAATGTTTTACGACAACTGCCGTTGTCTGAGTTCGCTCTTAGGCTCTAGCTAAGTGCTGCTACCGCTCATTACGGTGATCGCCGCCTTCGCGGTGCTAGTTTGGAGCGCCGACATTTTTGTGGCGGGCGCTGCCTCGATTGCCGAAAACATGGGCATGTCTCCGGTCATCATCGGCCTAACGATTGTATCCCTTGGCACCTCCGCGCCGGAAATTCTCGTTTCCGTAACCGCCGCACTCGCCGGGTCGGGCAGTATGGCGGTCGGCAATGCCGTAGGATCAAATATTGCGAACATGGGCTTGGTACTCGGTATCACCTTGATCATCGCCCCGATTTGCGTTCACCCTGGTTGCAGAAAGGTCGAAATACCAACGCTACTTCTCGTTACGGCGGGGACCGGTCTGCTAATACTCGATCTCCGGTTAGGTCGAACCGACGGAATACTGATGCTGTCAGCTTTGGCGTTCATATTGATCCAAATGATCAGATTGCAGACCAAACATCCGGATGCGATTGAGCACATGGAGGAAGATGAGCTTCCTCACTTGTCGCCAGTGCGCGCCTGGCTAGCCTTCGCCGCAGGTTTACTTTTATTAGTTGGCAGCTCAAAACTCCTAGTCTGGGGAGCGAACGAGATCGCAGTGCAACTGGGCGTCTCTGAACTGGTCATCGGTCTTACGATTTTCGCTGTGGGCACAAGTCTCCCGGAGCTTGCAGCTACGGTAGCCAGCGCTCTTCGCGGCCATTCGGAAATTGCGATGGGCAATGTGATTGGCAGCAACTTGTTTAATCTCTTGGGGGTCATGGCCATTCCTGGCCTCATTGCTCCGGAGGTTCTTCCTCGCGAATTCCTCATTCGTGACTACGGCGCAATGTGTTTGGCAACGATCGTGCTTGCCATTGTGGTCTACGTAAATGTGAGAAAAAATCCAGAAAAACCTGACCATTCCCACCTTGGGCGACCAATCGGTGTTCTGTTCTGCGTCGGATATGCGCTGTACTATTACGGGCTGTTCTCGTCGCACTAGATCCGCATGGCAGACCTCGCTGATTTACTTCGCTCAGCACAACGTACCATTCGCATGGAAGCGGAGGCCATCACTGCGTTAGACGAACGCATTGGCGATGACTTTGCTAAAAGCTGCGAAATAATCCTTGCGGTAAAGGGTCGTGTGATCGTGACCGGTATGGGCAAATCGGGACATATCGGTAACAAGATTGCCGCTACCCTTGCGAGTACGGGTACACCCGCTTTTTTTGTTCACCCAGGAGAAGCGAGTCACGGTGACATAGGCATGATTACGCGGGACGATTGTGTGATCGCACTGTCGAACAGTGGCACTACGCCGGAAGTTGTGACACTTGTTCCGCTGTTAAAGCGTATGGCGGTGCCCCTGATTGCCATGACCGGTAAAGATGACTCAGCCCTGGCACAAGCGGCAGATGCGCACCTCAATACGGGAGTAGAAATCGAAGCATGCCCCCTTGATCTAGCACCGACTTCCAGCACCACGACGACGCTGGTTATGGGTGATGCGCTCGCCATCGCACTGCTAGAGGCCCGCGGTTTCACCGCAGAAGATTTCGCCTTTTCCCACCCGGGCGGTGCGCTCGGTCGAAAACTGCTGCTTAAGGTAGACGACATCATGCGCCGCGGCGATGCAATTCCTTGCGTAGCGCGAGATGCACTGCTCAGCGATGCCCTATTGGAAATAACGCAGAAAGGACTCGGTATGACCACGATTACGGTCACTGGGGCGCGCGCGGAACCGGTTTTGGGGGTTTTCACTGACGGAGATCTGCGACGCGCCCTGGACGAGCAGATCGATATCACAAGCACACCGATAGGCGAGCTTATGACGGCCGACCCGAGCCAGATAAAATTGGGGATGCTTGCCGCTGAGGCTTTGCGTTTGATGGAGGAAAAGAGAATTAGCTCTCTACTGGTCACCAACGATGAACAAGAGACACAAGGGGTCGTTCATTTGCTGGCTCTGTTAGAAGCGGGCATCGCGTGAACCAGGAGAGTGCTCTCGGCATACGCTTGCTGGCTCTAGATGTCGACGGCGTGCTTACGGACGGGTGTGTGAGTTATACAAGTGCGGGCGAGGAACTGAAATCCTTCAATATCAAGGATGGGGTCGGCATCAAACTAATCCAGGCTGCCGGGGTCGAAGTAGTCATTATTACCGGGCGTGTGTCGCCGATGGTAGAACGCCGTGCCAAGGAATTGGGCATCAAAACGATCGTTCAAGGCAGAGAAGACAAGTTCAACGCCTTAGTCGAACTGTGCGAACTGCGCGCTATTGAGCTCACCGCCTGTGCCTACATGGGCGACGATCTGCCAGACTTGACCGCAATTCGTGCCGCAGGCCTAGGCCTGAGTACGGCGGATGCAGCTGACAAAGTTCGCAGCGCGGCGGATTGGTGCGCAAGCAAGCCAGGTGGCAAAGGCGCGGTCAGGGAGGCTTGTGAAGCCCTCTTGGATGCGCGCAAAGAGCGAGAAGAGCAGGAAAGCAAACTCTATGGCTAGGTGGGTAGATTCAACGGTGAGCTTGCGTCGTTGAAAAAGCGAGTGTCCATACCATTGCTGCTATGCGTTGCCGGAGTGATTTACGCGCTGCTGGCGGAGCCGCCGTCGATCGTACGACCCAGCGAACCGGTGGTCTCCTTACAAAGCGCACCGGACAGCTACGCGGAGGAGCTTCGGCTTACCACTTTTGATTCGAGTGGTAATCGCCGGGATGAAACCGAAGCGCAAACTATGCACCGCTATGCCGCGTCAGAACGCACCGAGCTTTCCGAAGTGATCCGCAGGGGACATGGAGGCGATACCGGCTGGGTTGCGAGTGCTGAGCGTGGGGTCTACTTCGAACGAGACAACGTTATGCGATTAGAAAGCGGCGTGCGTATTTCCTACACGGAGCAAGCAACCCAAGCGCAAGACGGCGAAGGAAAACTCGTGGGAGATGGGCAGAAGCAAGAAATACGTTCTGTGCTGGCGCAGCAGGATTCGGTGGCAGAAAAAACCACAGCCGAAACAGAAGCGATGCTACTGAACTTGAATCAGGAAACCGCCCGCAGTCTTGCACCGGCAATAGTGCAGCGCGGCACTGATCAAGTCAGTGGCGACGCCCTTTTTGTGAACATGCGCAAACAAGTCGCGACGCTGACAGGTTCAGTGCGCAGCCACTACGAGCCAGCTGAGTGAGCGTGTGAAGAGAGGGCTGATCAAGCAGACATCGAGCGGCATGTTGCTACTGCTCGCGGTATTTTACAGCGCACTCGGTCAGGCACTTCCAGACGATCGGCGACAAGCGATTGAAATCAGCGCGAACCGAGCCGTTCGCGACGATAAGGCAGGTTATACGATCTACAGCGGCGATGTCGTTTTGGAACAAGGGAGCCTGCAGATAGAGGCGGACAGGCTCACAATCTTCCACGACAAAGAAGCTGCTGATCGAATCATCGCGATTGGTGAACCTGCGAAACTACGACAGCAACCAGAACTGAACGAAGAATTCGTCCGGGCCAGTGCGGGTCGAATCGTCTACGAAAAATCAAGGGAGCGAGTTCTGCTGCGCTATGCAGCAATCATTGAGCAAGACGGCGCTGTGGTCAGCGGTGAGTCGATCGAATACTTCCTTGCAGAACAACGAGTCAGCGCCGACTCTTCCCAGGACGACGAGAGCGGCCGCGTGCAAGTCATCATTCCCGCGGAAGTTGTCGATGATGAGGGCAGCGAGGATCGAACGGCAGACGTTCCCGCTAGTCAAGTTCCTTCTAATACAGCCCCTGAAGAGAAAACCCCTACAGATATCGTCCCCGCTAATGTAGCCCCTGCAGAA
>JBCCQO010000112.1:0-9343 GCA_039024595.1 Pseudomonadota bacterium
AATGCGAAGGGCTTTCTGTCCGCCAACATCGGTCTCTCGACAATACTCAAGCAAGTCGCGGCGACTAGCTTTGAAGTGCCGCATGTATCCTCGCGGCATTTGATGCTTGGCGAGTAGCTTCTCTCGCTTCCTTACGGCCTTGAAAATGGCATCCACAAGCCAACCGTCCAGACGTTTCATCTGTTCAACGTCGTTAATGATTGGATAGAAACTCATTATCCCGCGGAAGAATATGTGATTGCTGCGGCCTCTCAGATACGAGTTGAGCATTCTCTCGTCCAGGTTCCCATAGAGATAACGTCGTATCTCCGCTATGGCGCTGAGCAGCGCGGCGTCCCGATTGTTGGCGGGGATCACGACGGCTCGAAGAGGCGAACTCATCAATGGCTGCAAGAGTTGCTTATAGAGAATGTATGAGATCTGGCGCTTTATCTTCAGCACCGAGTCAGCTTTGATCGAGACGGTTTTGGATGAAATCGCATACCCAAGAAACTCAACGTGTGATTTTCTCGCTGCGAACTCCGACGGAACACTGTCATCGCAGAGCAGACTGATACCCGCTGACTTCTCATAGTTAATGTCAACGCCAGACTTGCTTGAGAACTCATGAAGTAAGTCAAAGGCCCTGCCGATCTTCGCGTAGTCTCTCGACCAGATGATCGTGTCGTCGGCATACCGAGCAAACTGTAGCCCTTCCCGCTCGAAACCCTTGTCTAGGCTCCAGCATGCAAGATTCGCGAGGAACAGAGATACTGATGTTCCCTGCGGCACTCCAACTCCGGTGTTTGGAAGAAACGCGCCGATAACAGTCCGTTCTTCAGGGCTGATGAAAAAACCGTTGCTGTCGAATTGCGCGAGTAGAAACTCGTGCGAAATGGAGTCGAAAAATTTGGTGAAGTCAATTTCAGCAACAAAGAGCCGGGGCGCCTCTAGCAGCTCTATAGATATGTCTTGTATGGCAAAGTGGACGTTTCTATCGTTTCTGTAGGCATACGAAAATGACGAAAACCTGTGCCGATTCTTTGCAAGCAATCGCTTGTAGAACAAAGTTGACACAGCGGCATCGGGTATCTGGTAAATCGATACAGCCCGCTGCCCGCCACCTTTCTTCGGAATCGGAGCAGTTTTAGGTGGGTTGGGGCGCCAGGTTCCTGCAGCAATCTTCCTCGCTATGGACCTCGCTATTGCATTGGAGTTCTTCTTTACATAGAACGGATCGAACTTCTTATCCAATGACCAGTGTGCAGGTCGCTGCGTACGCAGAAGTCGAGGTGTCTTAGATCTCGCGCTTTTTCGGTTATTCTCTATCGCGATAGCATTGTGGTACGCATGATGACGAAGGCAGAGCTTTTCCGCCTCCTCGGATATTGCTCTTTCAAGGCTCTCTTCAAGCTTCACATAGACTCCCGACAATAAAAAAGCCTGGCCAACAAAAGTCAGCCAGGCCCCACGGGTGCAACCACGTAAAAGTTAGTCGCAAGATACCTTTTGGCTATGCTCTATGACCAAAAGTTGCATGTACGGCGATAATGCCGACTGAGAAGGGCACCCGCTCTCCCCCTTGGGGAATAACATCATTCCAACGGAATGACACATTTCTGTCAAACGCACTGACAAGTCTTTGTGATTATTCTGGGAGAGGTGTCACATAGAAGCGTGGGTGTAGAACGGCTAGAGAGTTTCGTTTCTTTGGAAAGCTGCATGTCTACAGAGCGTCTACACATAGCAACACACAAAGCGCACTCAAAGACGGATTACGCTTATCTGATTGTTTTTATTGGTGCCCGGAGCCGGACTCGAACCGGCACGACTGCAATAGTCGGGAGATTTTAAGTCTCCTGTGTCTACCAATTTCACCACCCGGGCAGGCGTTTACGAGGTGCTTCTCGGAAGGGCGCGAAGTGTAGCATGGCACTCGCGTCGTGCTAGCTCTGCTGCGTGCTAAACTTTCGCGAACGTCTAAAAAAACATCCGAATTATGGCAGCGAGTCGGGGCGAATTTTCTTCGCGCTTTGGGTTCATTATGGCCGCCGCGGGCAGCGCGGTGGGATTGGGCAACATTTGGGGGTTCCCGACCCAGGCGGCTAGCAATGGTGGCGCTGCGTTTTTGTTCGTCTATGTACTACTGGCATTTATCCTCGCCTACCCTGCCCTGATGGCCGAGATCATTCTTGGCCGCCACGCCAATGCCAACGCAGTGCAGGCGCTTGCCGGGGTGGCATCTGCGCCTTCGCTAAAGCGTGTCGGGGCCACCGCGGGCGTAGTCGGTTTTGTGGTTGCCAGCCTTATACTGAGCTTCTATGCCATCGTCGCCGGTTGGATGATCTCAAATTGTCTCGCGGCGATCGCCCGCCTCGGCGGGCAAACCATGGTTTCCGATTGGCTCATCGGCTTCTCTCTTTCGCGCAACCTACTCTTCATGCTCCTGTTCATGGGCCTGACCATCGCCATCATTTCCGCAGGGGTGCGAAACGGGATCGAACGATGGTCGAGTCGCCTCATGCCGATGCTGATCATCATGCTGGTGACACTGGTTCTGTATGTGCTCACGCTTGATGGGGCGATGGAAGGACTGCGCGTGTATCTCATGCCGGATCTGAACTCCGCGCTATCTCCACAGCTCATCATCAACGCATTGGGATCCGCTTTTTTCTCGTTATCTTTGGGCGTGGGCACCATGCTCATCTATGGCTCTTACATCGGTGATCAAGAAAACCTTCCGGTTGCGGGGGGACTCGTTACGCTGGTGGACATCGGCGTGGCAGTGCTGGCGGGTTTCTTGGTACTGCCGACGATGTATGTGGCGCTCAGCAATGGCGTGGAGATTTTTGCCCTTGATGGCTCGCTTCTGTCGGAGGACACATTAATCTTTAACGTGCTGCCAGAACTGTTTGCGACCATGGGGCTGGCTGGGGACGTGGTGTCTTTTGTGTTCTTCTTTTTGATGTCGATTGCGGCCCTTACTTCGTCCATCTCGATGTTAGAAGTCCCGGTGGCTTACTCGATTGAAAATCGCGGGCTTAAACGCGGACGAGCCGTTTTCTTGATTGGTGGCGCGATAGCGTGTGTGAGTGCAATCATCCTGCTGAATTTCGGCACGCTGTTCGGATTGGTCATCACTGTGACTACTCGCTACAGTCAGCCGATTCTGGGCATCGTCTTTTGCATTTATGTGGGCTGGTTGTGGAATCGAGATCAACTGCTGGGAGAACTCAAGAAAGGTTCGCCAACGGTAGAACAGACGCTTTTTTGGAAGCTATGGCCATGGCATTTAAGGCTGGTTTGCCCGGCGATTATTTTGCTCATTTTTGTTCAGTCGATTCGTTAGGCAAAGCCGCTGTGCAGCGACACGTCGATCTATTAAGAGAGGAAGAGAATCCGTGACACGCTTCGTGGTTGTATTCATAGCCTTACTCGGCATTCTGTTTACCGTAGAGCTGCTCGATCCGGTTCAGGCAGCCGTCGTGCAGCCCTTTACCGGATGGCTAGCGGACATCAGCGCAGCAATCCTGACCGTGTTCGACGACCAAGTTCGAAGTGCAGGTAGAGTGATCAGCCACGCGGGAAATGGCTTCGCTGTCTCGATCGAAGCGGGTTGTAACGGAGTCGAAGCCGCCATTGTTCTGATTGCGGGGGTCATCGCCTTCCCCTCCACCGTAAAGAGCAAGGTTTATGCAATCGTTTTAGGCTTCTTGGCGATCCAGGTAATGAACATTCTGCGCATCATCAGTCTCTTTTATCTTGGCCAGTGGAACCTGGACTTATTTACCTACACCCATCTCTATATCTGGCCAGTACTCATCATGCTCGATGTGCTAATCGTGTTCCTGCTCTATCTGCGTTGGGTGAATCGATCCAGCGAACCAGTAGCGTCCACCCTGCCCGCTTGAGCCGCGATTGCTGAATGAGCTGCAAAGGACTTACGGGCGCTTGCGTGTGACTGCCCGAGCGCTTCTCCAATCCGTATGATGCTCTGGTTGGAACAACGACCGGTAGCGCGTTTTGCTTTAGCGGTACTTGCGTTGCTGCCCATCTGCTTTGTCGGCTGGCAACTTCTAGGGTCCGTGTTAGCGGCTCCGGCCGTCATGGCAAGTAAACTCGCCCTCACTAGCTGGTTGCCACAAAACGTCACGGAAGTCTCGTTACAGGGTACCGACATGCTGGTTGTATCCACGTTCGTACCCAGAGGAAATGAGGACAATCTGGCCTATTTGATCAACACGCGGGCCCTTTCCTACTCGATTCCCTTTTACACGGCGCTCCATCTCGCCCTGCGTCAGGAGAACTCCCTTGCGGTATACGCGTGGAATCTATTGGTGCTCTGGGTGCTGTTGGCGCTTGGGCTTGTAGCGACCGCGCTGAAGGACATGCTCGTTACCGAGGCAGAGAGCTTTCTTGCTGCACCGCTGGTTCCACCGGCGGATTTGATTGCCCTGGCCTATCAGGGGTCAGCGTTGCTGGTACCGACTATCGCCCCAATCGCTTTATGGGCTTATGCAACCAGAGAATCCGAGCTGTTCTCCACTTTGCTGGGGCTGAGACCGCCGGGGGCAAAACCCGCCCAGCGTAGAGACGGCTTTAGCTGATGAAGTAATAGCGCTCCCGCTGAATCGGGTTCGGAAGGGTTTGGTGCGCTGTGGGATGGTCCTACAAAATCGACAGCGCCAGCCTCGATCGTCGCATTCTCTCGAGCGTTATCTCGAGCATTGTCACGAGTATCCAAACCAACACGTAGGGCGGCGTCGCCGACCGCGACCACGGCCGGCTGATCCTGGGCAGCCATCGACCTAAGCCGCATTACTGATGGGTTCACCTCGAAGTTTGTGTCGGGCGAGTACTTCACGGAACTCGTCGCCCCGCTCTTCCAACACCGCTTGCAGCGCCTTCTCCATAAGATGGCGCGCTTGGCCAGTGTAGGTATAAATACAGGCGTGAACGGCGGCATCGCGCCAGTTGTCGATCGAACAAGACGCTGAATACTCTTCAAACGCCTGCAAGGCCGTGATGAGCTCCGAAATATGCCGGGGACACTCGCACTCAAGCGTGCTGTCTAAGCTGGCCGCAGCGGCAAGCTCCGTATCGCTGAACTGGCGTGGCTTCGCAACCATGATCTCCCCTAAGTTGCTCTCCCCGGCCGTAACGTCGGATTCAGCGACGCCCTTCGCAATCTCGAAGGCCAGTTTGCCCGAGTCCGGTGGAAACTCCATCGCCGCAATACCGGCCCGTTCAAGTTCTTCGAGCCAGTGAGAGTTAGCAAACTGGTAACTGACGATGATGCGACGGGCAACTCCGCTTGATCCTATCTCCAAGAGACGAGCCACCATCGCGCTGCCAAGAGAAGGACATTCGACCACCAACACATCCGGACTATCGAGCGCCTCAAGCGAATCTTGATCGATATCCTGGATAGACTTACGCGCCAGGCGCGCATCCACATTACTAATGCATCCCTGATGTTTGTCCAGCCAATCGCAAAGCGTGACGCCAACAAAGACCGCTCTCGGCTTGCTCTTGGCCGTAGAGTCACGACGACGCACACCGCGCTGCTTGAGGAGCATCTCCAGCGTTTTTCTTTCCGATCCTGCGATCTCGCCGATGCGCGCACCATCATTTACTAGCGCAGCCACGAGCTGCAGGTGATCTAGGTCAGACTGCGTGTACTGGCGACGGCCCGTCGTTGACTTATGGCTTGCTCCCAAACCGTAGCGGCGTTCCCACACACGCAGCGTGTCGGGCTTAAGTCCCGTAAGACGGGCAACAGTTCCTATTCCATAGAGTGGTCTTGGCTCAAACAGTGCTGCATTCATGGACATGGCCTCTTGGTTGTCGAGGTAGTTACGCGACAGAACCTGTACCGGATGGGGGTGAATACGGTGTTTGTCTAACTTTTGTCGGCGTTTAACCCGGACAAACACGGATTTTTAAAGTGCGATTCCGGACAAATGACCGTATACCTCTATGAATCAAGCGGGGGCACAGACTTTGGAAGCGTTAGCGACAGAGACGGACGATAAAGACCTGGAGCGGTTGTTCGCCGAAGCCCGGCGGTACCCACTCCTGACGAGCGAGCAGGAAAAGGAGATCGATGGCCGCAAATGGGACGCGGTCGGTGAGCTTCAGCGACTCATGCTCGACGACGACGCGGGTCTCGACTTTTTCCTCCAGTGGGCAACGAATTGCTCCGACACGGCGCTCGATATTTCCTTTTTCGAAAATCGCGAGCACCACTTTATTTTAAGGCGGGAGCTGGCGACCTACATGCCGGGTGCGAGCCACGCCGGTGCGGTGAGCGACTTCCGTAAGGCACTGCAGCGTAAGCGGACAACCAAGTACAGGCTAGAACAGCTCAGCGCGTTAGAGATGCCTGCATCACTGACTGTCGGACTCGCTAGTTTGTTCCTACGGCAAAACGGTGTGACGCTTGCCGACAGCGTCGCCGATGCACTCGTTCAGTGGTCAGCACACTGGAAGAGACCCGATGCAATCGGTGCAGCGGTGCCCACGATCGCAGCTAAGCTTGTGGAAAAGGGCACTCGCCAAACTATGATCGCGCAGCTGGACCTTTACGCAGACGCGCGCGACACGCTCACAATGCACAACTTAAGGCTGGTCTACTCCATCGCCGGGCGCTACCGGGGTAAGGGCGTCAACTATCTCGACTTAGTGCAAGAGGGCACGCTTGGCCTAATTCGAGCGGCTGAAAAGTACGACTACCGCAAAGGCTTTCGCTTCAGCACCTATTGTTTCAATTGGATTACCCAGGCGATCCGCCGTCACGTGGGCGATACGGGAGGTCTTATTCGCTACCCCACTCACGTTCAGGAACAGGTGAGCAAGCTGTACCGTATTCGTCTTAACGAACAGCAGCGGACCGGAGAGGAACCCGGCGATGCGGCCTTGGCAAACGCAGCGGGCATATCCCTTGAGAAGACTCGTGATCTGTTACAGCTGCGAAACTTAGGCATATCGCTCGATACCCCCCAATACGAAGACGAAGACACCACGCTGCTTGATACGATGTCCGGCGGCCCGTTCGCCGCTTCTGAGCGAAAGGCGGAAACAGACTCGCTCCAATCTCGCCTACTGTTGGAAATGGAGAAGCTTGATCGAGCGGAGCGAGAGGTTGTCGTCGCTCGCTGGGGCTTACACGATGGACCACCGTTATCGCGTGCCGAGATCGCTGACAAAATGTCGGTTAGCCGCGAGTGGGTACGCCAGTTGGAACGAGCGGCCTTAGCCAAACTCAGTCGTAACGAGCACATTCAAGACGCGTTCTCCGACTACATGACGCTGAGTAGCGTCGAGTAAGAAGCGCGGTTACTCGCTTGCTTATCGGTTCGTTAAACCGGAAAAAGCAAGCGTAGTTTGAGCTTTGAGCAGATCCGCTGGCTCACCTTGTGCGGCCAGCATGAGCAGCGTTGTTAGCTGGGTATCGACAAAGCGGCCCGCAATCGTCGGGTCCAAACCGGCGGCTAGCTCCCCATTATTCTGCGCTCGCTGCATCCACGCGGTCAGCTTGGCACGCTGCGTTTGCTTCATTTTCTCTACCTGCGCAGTTGTCTTCGGTCCCAGGGTGTCCAAGGTGCTGCGAGTCTTCGCAAGCAAACAGCCGGCGGGATCCGTTGACGGCGTCACCAGCCAGTTCGCGAGACCATTAACCAACCTCGCCATCGGCAAATCTTGCGTCAGCTCGTCTAACAGCGGGAGGGTTCGTGTCTGTAGATAGCACTCCAGAACGGTTGCGACGAGTCCGTCTTCCCCCCCGAATTCGCGATACAAACTCGGCTTTGCTATACCGACAGCCCCGCATAACTCATTCACCGACAGCACGCCCGGACCTCGCTGCCATAGCAGCCGCATCGCGTCTTCGATAGCTCGCTCGCGGTCGAAGGTCTTTGGCCTACCTCGCCCCCGCTTAGACGAATGACTATTGTTCATGGTGCCTTTCTTTAGTTCTAAATAATTATCGTACCATATGGTTCATATTATTTTAGAAATGCGCTATATTAGATACCAAATGGTACATATATATCTCAGGCGAAGAAAAAGATGATCGATTTGTACGATCCATTAGTCGCTCAACCTTGCATTTACTGGTCACCAAGCCCGACCACGTTGGAATAAATTCATGTTGCGTGAAGATCAATTACCGAATCATCTCAGTCTCACGCTCATCGCGCGTTTTCTGTTTGCTGCACTATTTTTACTTTCTGGCGTCACGCACTTCACCAATATCCCAGGATATGTGACGCTGATGCACGATGGCGTGCCCTACCGAGAATTTTGGGTTGTTGTTTCCGGGGTTGTGGAGCTAGCCGGTGCGGTAATGATTCTCTTCAACCGGCGACCCAGACTAGGAGCTTGGCTGCTTATCGTCTTCTTGGTTCCCGTTACCTTCGTCGTCCACGGGTACGAGATGGTGAATGCACAGAACGAGGCCTGGCGCGTGGTTCAACAGGCACATTTTTTCAAAGGTTTTGCGCTAATAGGCGCTGCGTTACTCATTACACAGGTGGGAGTGTCTCAGCGCTCACGCACCGACGAGCGTTAGAACCAGCCCTTAAACGGTGTCTTCTAAGCGTGAAAATGCTCAATAGGTAAGGCAGCGTCGCTAGGAGTGCCCTTAAAGCCCTTTGCTCAATCCTCTGTTTGCCACTATCTTTTAATGCTCCCCTCTTTTAGCGGCAAACTCCCTACTAATGAAACTCAGAAACATTGGTTGTCTTTTGGCCCTAGTTGCATTGGTCGGCTGTAAAGTCGAGTTGAGCGCGACCACCGGAGGCTCGATCCAGACGACCTCGGGCTCCTTTAGCTGTAGCGGCGGCGAAAGCTGTACCCCCGTTGATGTCTCAGATCTCGCTTTTGATGAAACCTTCATGGCGGTGGCCGACGAAGGTTTCCGGTTTGTGAGCTGGCGGCGACGAAACCGAGGGTTGTGCGGCGGTTCCACAGACTCGTGCCGTCTCTTCACTGCGGGGTTCGCCGGGAGTGATCAGCTCTTGGCGATCTTAGACAGCGATGAAGTTTTCTTTCTTGAAGCGGTCTTTGAACCGCAAGCCGGCGGCGGATCCGGAGGCGGTAGCTCGGCTAGCTGTTGGAACAGCGAGATGTTTACCGCGGGCACACAGATGGAGTCCGAGTATCGCGTCACGGAGACCCTAGGTAGTCAGGTGGTGATGAGCTACCAGGGAATCATAGAAGGCGGCTTGACCTTCAACGGCAACGCAGCCAGCGCAATCGTGTTGGACATCGTTTCAACGGGGGCCGTCGAAAACACAGCCCTCAGCCGCTCCTACTTCCAAATTCCCAGCGCGCGCCGTGTCCGGGATTTTGGAACCGAAGT
>JBCCQO010000113.1:0-9311 GCA_039024595.1 Pseudomonadota bacterium
CAAATACTTCTTTTCTGCATACTACTGAAGACGTAGCAATGAAATTACTAGAAAAAAGTCTCTCGAACGCGATCGATGGCGGCATGAAAGGTTGAAGATTTTTTTCAGTCTGAAGTAACTCCCTTTCGTCGCATACAGTAACTACGTCGGTATGAGAGAGGGCGAAAGCGTTGCCAAGTTCTTCAAGACTAGCTACTTGTTTTGTAATTTTTTCCGGTTTCCACCGATCATCGGCATCGAGGAACGCGACATACTTGCCCCCGGCAGCCTCGATTCCAGTATTTCTCGCTGCTGCGGGGCCACCGTTGGGCCGCTTATGATATCGAACCTGTCCCGCGAATTGGTCTAGCGCCTCTTGCGTGTCATCCGTCGAACCATCGTCGATTACCAAAATCTCAAGGTTCTGATAGGTTTGCGCCAAGGCCGATAGAACTGTCGATTCTATAAAGTCAGCCGCATTAAATGCCGGAATGACCACGCTGACGAGGGGAAAACTCACAACAGAATTGCCCGGTAGATGTCCACAAGCTTATCTAGCACGTTCTTCTTTGAGAATAACTCTATTGCATGCGCTCTAGCCTGTTCGCCCGCAGTGTGTCTGAGAGTTGGGTCTGACCATTTATGAAGCGCGATTTCTAGGGCACGCTTCTCTTCCATTGCTATCGATTCTCCGCCCGGCCCGATCATCCAGTTAACCACTGGATGTTTACTTACCAACGACGGCAAACCGGATGAAATCGCTTCCAATAAGGCAATCGGCATCATTTCTTTGAGCGAACATAAAACGAATAAATCGCCTAATCCAAGAATTGAAGGTATTTCCTCGTGCTCCTGATCCAGTAAAAAATGGATTCGTCCTGGACATGCAGCGGTTGCCCCATCAACGAGTTCCGTTGTTTCGTCTGTGGATGCGCCGATGATCACAAGATGACTTTCCTTATCGGCTTTAGCCTCAAACCTTACAAATTCGTCGATGAGGTAATCGATGCGTTTATGGTGTCTTTTTACCGCGGCGGTAGTGAGCACAACAAATGCCGATTCGGAAATTCCTAGTTTCTTTCGAAGTTCTGAGTTCGCTCCTGGGAAGAACCTCTGAGTGTCCACAAAGTTAGGAACAAAAAAGCACCTAGCCGATGTGTTCGTTTCTGGATTAAGTTTCCCCATATGGTGCGGTGCGAGATGCTGGACCAAAGAGAGACGTGCTAGAAATTCTTCTGTCTCCTCAGTGCCGTGGGCAAGTAATACCCGTGGCTTGAAAAGGCCTAGGCGATTACACTTGTCCAATATTCTGGCTGCCAGAGGATCTTGTGTATGAATAATGTCGTAGCTGCGAGCCCTTTTAGATAGAAGCAAGCAGACAGCGAAGCTCGTCTGCTCTATATCGTAGGGCGATTTCATTCCGATCCGCCAAAACCAACTCGGTGAGTAGCGAGCCAAAAAACTATTAAGTTCAGTTCCACGAGGAATGCAAGGTATAGAAAACCTATTTTGATTTTCCTTTCCCGATCCCTGGAACAAACATGCAACTAAGCCACGCTCTAGCAGTGCTTCCAATAAATCAACCGCCCAAGTTTCGATGCCGCGCTTAACGTGTGAGACGCCCGAAGCCGTGACCGCAACGCGTAGGTTAGTTGCTGACATTGATTCCGCTTTCTGACTTCAACAGGTCTTCGAAGTAATCAATAGTTTTGCTGAGCCCTTCGCGGAGTTGAGTGGTTGGACTCCAGTTGAGTTGTTCTTTCGCTAAAGTGATCTCCGGTTGTCGCTGTTTTGGATCGTCTTGTGGCAGTGCTTTTTCGGCGATTTTTGACTTCGACCCAGTTAGTTCGATGGTGAGTTCAGCAAGTTCTCTTATCGTGAACTCATTTGGATTCCCCAGATTTACTGGTCCTGTAAGACCACCGTCGGAGTTCATTAGCCTTACAAGGGCTTCGATTAGATCATGGACGTAGCAGAACGATCTGGTTTGCGTACCGTCACCATATACGGTGATCTCCCGCCCCATGAGTGCTTGCACTACAAAGTTGGACACCACACGACCATCGTTAGGATGCATCCTCGGTCCGTAGGTGTTGAACAGACGGGCCACTTTTATCTCGACCTTATGCTGACGGTGGTAATCGAAGAATAAAGTCTCCGCACAACGTTTGCCCTCGTCATAGCAAGATCTGAGACCAATCGGATTAACGTTTCCCCAGTATTCTTCCTTTTGTGGATGTACCGTAGGGTCGCCATATACCTCGCTTGTCGAAGTTTGTAATATCTTTGCGCCAGTTCTCTTTGCCAAGCCGAGCATATTGATCGCTCCGTGTACGCTTGTTTTCGTCGTTTGCACAGGGTCATGTTGATAGTGAACGGGGGATGCGGGGCAGGCCAAATTATAGATTTCGTCAACTTCGACGTAGAGGGGGAAGGTAACGTCGTGTCGGATCAGCTCAAAATTACTATTGCCGAACAAATGCGCCACGTTGTCTTTAGAGCCGGTAAAGAAGTTATCCAAACAAATAACATCGTTACCCATTGTTACTAAGCGGTCGCATAGGTGCGACCCAAGGAAACCAGCACCGCCAGTTACTAGTATTCGTTTACGCATGAGTTGATTGGTTCCTAGTCGATTAGAGTTGCTTGTTTTGTCATTGTGGGTAGGAAGCTATTTACAACAGCAGCATGGTTGTAAGCCTATTCGTTAGCCACACAAAAACCACGCTTGCGGCGGCCGCAACACCTATCCACCAAACTCTCAGGGCCGACAAACTGCTCTTATAATCCGCTAGTGTTAATGCTCGTGTGTACCCTAGTACCAAAGCCATTAGGAAAAACGGCAAGAGCACGTAGGTGCGGGAAATGAAAAATGCGCAAGCCATCATACCAACGGTACATGCTGTTAGGGCACTCGCGGTGATTCTGGTGTGATGATCTTCCGTTAGGTACGCGACTCTCGCCGACACAAAAAGCGCGGTGAAGAAAATCGCCATGTAAAGAACATACCCAGGAAAACCATTCTCGACGACCGCAAGCACGAAACTATTGTGAGTCGTCATGTGATGATGGTCCATGAAGTGCATCGGTCCGACGCCCAACACCGGGTCGATAGCAAACAGCTCTAAGGCCAGAATCCAGGCGTATACCCGTTCCATCGATGAATCGTCTGCGGAAGAGAGCGAAGATAATCGGGACGGTCCAAGCGTTATGATTAGGAACCCGCACGCCGATGCTAGAAATAGCCCGATAGCAGAGCGATAGCGCACCACGAACAGCACGATGATGGAAGCAAGCAGTGCAAGCATTGTCCCCCTGGAGTTGGTAAGGAATATGGCATAGGTTTCAGCTGCAAATACAGCTGCCCACACGCATCTCACCAACATGCGTTTACCGTTAAAAAAAGACCACGCAAACGCCAGCGGAGCGAGAGATAGGAGGAGCATCCCTGTGTCGTTGGGATCATAGAAAACCCCGAGCCATCGTGCTTGAGGGGATTCAAGCCTTCTACCAGTAACCTCGTCGTAACCAATGAAGCGGGCGACAGCGGTATCGCCAACTATGTTTGTACCTTGGGTGACCTGGACATAACACTGCCAGGCGACGAACACCACTAGAACTGTGAAGAATCCAACAATGATTCTCGCCTGCCGCTCGGTACGTATGGATAGCGAGACGAGCATGAATACTAGTAGGTTGGTCAGCATGCCCGTGAAGTAGCCATTGATCGTGTCGAATTGGAAATTCAGAACGCTTGACACAATCATCCAAGCGAAGAAGCCCCAAACGTAGAGCCATGTTCGGTCTGCGGAGTCCCTAGCATTTCCAGTCAGTGCTACTAAAGCGACAACGATGGCACCGATGACATTAAGCGCTAAGTTCCAACGAACATCAGAGCTACTTACCCACTCGCCAGGACGAATGATGTATACCGTGAGTGTAAGCAGCAGGATAAAAAGACTCATAGCTTCATGTGATAAAAATTCGACGAACAGCTTCGGCCAAGAACCCTATTGGGTACAGGAACTTGTCCACACTTTTCAAGATGAGACTACAAAGTTCTTTGTCATTAGCGTACCGTGTGTGCTTCGTACGTCAGGTGATGCTAAGCCATAAAAAAGCCAAGTAGAACTAGCCTGCAGGTTTCTGTGATCACCTGTCGACGGATTGGTGGGCTGCGACGACTTCTGCTTGCCCTTTTCGATCAGGATTTGCTGTCTTGCGGTGTCGAAATTCTGGTCGTTGACAACGACCCTGAGGGAAGCGCAGAAATCGTAGTTTCGGAACTGCGTTCTGCGTCGCCGGTGCCACTTACCTATCTTATCGAGTCTAAACCGGGCATTGTTTATGCGCGCAACAAGTGTGTCGATTTTTTTCTCGGTACTGAGAACCATGATGCGCTTGTATTTATCGATGATGATGAATGGCCTGCGCAATCTGACTGGATAGAAAACCTTGTGAATACCTGGATTAATAGTGATGCGGATATCGTGACTGGGCACGTTCGTTCCGTGGGCTCATCTGAAGTTCCAGCGTGGGCCTTAGAGGTCGTCTATGGGCCCTCTCAATATCGGCCTGGTCAGGCCGTAGGGGCTTTCTATACAAATAATGTTTTAATTTCGCGCAACGCGTTGAAAACTGTGTCTCCCGCTTTCGATCATCGATTTGCGATGACCGGTGCAAGCGACTATCACTTCTCTCTGAGATGCGCGAGGGCGGGTCTGCGTGCGGAGTTTGTGGACGCTCCGGTCGTGGAGGAGTTCCCACCTGAGCGCGCGAAACTTCTTTGGTTCCTTAGGAGAGGCTTTCGGTCCGGGAGCGGCTATACGCGAAGTCATGTCTTTGAGGAGGGCATGACCAGGGGTACTTTCAGAGCTGTCTTCATGGGAGCCGGTCGTGCCGTTTCAGGCTTTATCCTGTGCTTGCGTGGTGTGTTCACATTTAAGAAAAGTTCTGTCGTGAAGGGCGTTTTTCGTATTGCGTCGTCGGTGGGTACAGTCGCCGGGCTTTTTGGCTTGACGTATGAAGAATATAGGCGCCAGCACACAGGCGGCTCAGCGTCTCATTAGATTTAGAGCACTACTCCTTGGACGTACGCCTCGAAATAAGCAGCAACGCCGCACACTTACAGCAGCTATACACCGGACTTGATCTTTTGGCACGCTCTAATCGGATTAGACTTTCCTGCAGGTTTAGCCGCAAGTCTTTGAGGGTGAAAGTTCCACCTTATGCGCAGCCTGTAGCAGTCAAACTTGATGTTAATGGTCGCCAAGTCATGTTCGATATGAGTGACTCTTCTGTTCTCAGTCCGAACTTTTTCGATAGTGTTGATTGGGTGTTCAAAAGAAGCCTGCGGTCGGATTGGAACCCGCACGATAGTGGCTCGACCAAGGTTAGACCCTTTGGTCTTAACTACATGGTGATGCAAGATGGGTTTAGTTGGTTTCCCATCAAACGGGCTCTCGCATTTCCCCGTGCTAGCGGATGGCCAAAGCATGTCGCCCGCGCACTAGATAGCCCTAACTGGTTTCACTACAGTCCGCGCCGCTCGATGATCGAACTGGGACCGCCGCGAAATCTATCTGATATGAAGGTTCTATTTCTGGCTAGGGTATGGGATACCGCCAACGACGACCATTTCGATCTGAGTCATGAGCTGCGTGAAGATCGTATTCAGGTCAATGAGATGCGTGTACGTTGCATACGAAGTCTTCGCGCTGAATTTGGCAGCCGAGCGCTTGTTGGCTTAGTGCCGGATAATTTCGCTCAGATTCACTACCCCGATTGCATAATCGACAACCGGTTGACGGAAAAAAAGCGATACCTACAGCTGTTAGCAGACTACCCCGTGTGCATTACCACTACAGGGCTACACGGTAGTATTGGGTGGAAGTTTGCCGAGTATGTGGCGACTTCTCGAGCGATTGTATCTGAACCACTCAATCATCAAATTCCTGGCAAGTTCGCGCGAGGAGAAAATTACTTGAGTTTTGAAGACGCGAATAGCTGTTTAGAAGCTGTGAGTGTGTTGTTAGACAATCCCTACTATTGTTTGCAGATGATGCAACAAAACAGTGATTACTACCAGAAGTTCTTGCGCCCTGATGAGCTAGTTTGGAATTGTTTAAAGCAGGTCGGCAGTCACACAGAACCCCAAAGTAAGCCCAGGAAATAATAAGAAGAGCAAGTTGGCGCACCCTTTGTTGATTCGTCAAAGTGCTTTGAAGAATACTCCAAGACTGTTTGGCGCGTACGGCAAAAAGTTATTTTTTGCTGAACGGATCAGCAGCTATTTCTTCAAAAATTTCGCTCGATCCCATCGGCCCCAAATAGGCAGATTACTCTTTTTCAGTAATTTCGTGACATCGGTCAGAATGCTCTCCCGCTACGAAACAGTACCAATGCTCACGGCAGTCAGCACAGACGATATGTTAGTTTAGTTTCAGCTGGTCTGACACCGGAGTTCGGCTAATACGCGGTTTTTTGGGTGCTAAACCAAAGAACTTGACCGCCATATCCCGACCGATCTCGTTTTTACTATGGCCGCCTGCGCTCGTCCTAGTCCTGATAATCTCGATCCCTCTTGGCTCAAACAGTTTGCCTGGTTTGCAGACTCCAGAAACCAAAAGCTGACGCTTTAACCCTATTCCTCTAATCTGATCTATGCTGCATGTGGGTTGCTAAAGTTTGAACTAGCCACCAATGTAATCGAGCCACTCAAGCTACAACTCGTAGTTTCCCGTCAACCGTAATGGCCACCAATTGCAGGGCGATCGGTTATTGAGGGCGTTATGAGTTGGGTCTCGCTATAATCCATTCGCTAAGAACTTGTAATCCAAATTATGTCGTATGAAGATAAGTAAAAATTAATGAATGGACGTTCATCCCTCCTATGCTGCGTTGTGTCTTTGTCGTGTTCAAAGCTCAGACCTGGCCCCGATTTCCTCGCTCGGTGTCATTTACCGAAAAATTGGCTCACTGAGGGCGCTCTACCTATCTAATACTTAAGCGCCGGGCTTTGAAAGACCTCCTAGAAATACCGATAGCGAGGCTTGATTGCGTGTACTCATCCATCAAAATTATGAACTTGCTCGATACCCATCTCTGTAAGACCGCGACAGGAACAGAGATACCACAAGATAGTACGCAGCCATCTGAAAGAACTCACCGGGTTATAGCGAGGTCGTACTTTTTCGTAAAATGAAAACAAAGTTTCGCCATTATCAAAGGCAGCGTTCCTCGTCTATCTGAAAACGCGATCGAGCATGAAAGCTACGAATCCGTTGGCGTCCTCGACGTGAATCCCGACTAGATTCGCAGACTATTTGATCTTACCACCGACTAATCTTTGTTGATCATCTTGGATGAAGATCAACGGGTCTAAAGACGCTCCAAAGCGAGCACGCACAACTCTGTTAGAGATATCATTTCCCCATGCCGCACTCTAGAGCGGAACTCACCACCCACTTATTAACTCCTTCTGTCATGTCTTCCGTGACCTATGCCTCGATATCGTCCTCAATCGGTCATCTCTCCCGCAACAGTCAGACCGTATGGTTTGATACGCTCTGGCGGTGAGCTAAGCCAAGTATTTGCTCAGTCTCTAAATCACCCAGTACCCGTGCTTCCTGTTTCCTGATAAGTTGAGTTACTGCCAGTGGTTTACCTTATGCGCTGCGGTAGGTCTGACCTGCCTGGCGATTTTCGAACCACTAGAAACTTGAGACACTGGTCCTCGCACAGGAGCGGGGACAATGCGAGCAAGTCGATTTACAGAAGAACAAATGGTGCGCATTCTGCGCGAAGCGGATGTGGAACCAGTATCAGATGTGGCCCGTCGCCACGGGATATCAGACCAGACGATCTACACCTGGCGGAAGAAGTATGGGGAGGCTGAGGCGGCGGATGTTCGAAGGCTTCGCCAGTTGGAGAAGGAAAACGCCAGGCTCAAGAAACTGCTGGCCGAGCGAGATATCGAAATCGACGTCATGAAGGATGTCGTCAAGGGAAAGTACTAAGCGCTCGCGAGCGCCGCAAGATAGTGCCTGCAGTGATGAAGCGAGGCGTGTCTCAACGGCGAGCGTGCGCGCTACTGAGCGTATCCAGGTCGACTCTCGGCTATCAGTCAAAGATGGATGAGAAGGATAGACCAGCGATAACGGCAATGCGTCGGTTAGCCAGGCAGTATCCGCGTTATGGGTATCGTCGGATACACATCTTCCTTGCCCGAGAGGGCTTCAATATGGGGGAAGAGCGTTGCCATCGGCTATGGCAAAAAGCCGGATTGCAGGTGCCGCAGAAGCGAAGGCGACGCCGGGCAGCTGCGACACGGCCTAGGCCACTGCCTCCGACGGCGAAGGGGCATGTCTGGGCGTATGATTTCGTGTTTGATGCTTGCGCGAACGGGCAGCAGCTGAAGTGTTTGACGGTGATTGATGAGTACACCCGAGAATGTCTGGCTATTGATGTTGCAGGGAGCATTCGTTCAAATCGCGTCATCGATGTATTGGCGAGATTGATCAGTGTTCACGGTGCGCCGCGATATCTGAGATCAGACAGCGGGCCTGAGTTTGTGTCCAGAGCCGTCTTACGGTGGCTGATGGAGGAAGGTATACATACAGCAATTATTGATCCCGGTAAGCCTTGGCAGAATGGCACAAATGAATCATTCAACGGCAAGTTCCGGGACGAGTGTTTGTCGATGGAATGGTTCCGGTCACGTGCAGAAGCACGAGCGATTATTGAGATCTTTCGGCGGCACTACAACGCTGTAAGGCCGCATTCTAGTCTTGGACAAATGACACCGAACGAGTTTAAGAGAGCTATACAATCAACCGAGGGAATAGGGGCCAGATCCAAATTTTGAATGGTCCGATAAAACCAGGCAGATCAGTAGAGCGTGTTCTCGGCGATGCCGTACTCGCGTGCTAGATCGACCATCGTGCGGCCGGACTCATGCTGCTTCAGGATCGAGATAATCTGTTCTTCGGTGTAGCGCTTGCGCTTCATATCGGAATCTCCTTATCGACACGATAAATGGAAATCCCACATACTGCATGGCTCGAATTACGGGGGTACGGTCAAAACCAGCCGCAAAGCACGGCGCTATGTGTCTCTGTGAATGAAAAGGGCCTCTATTTGTTCGCTTGGATTTCTATGTGCATTCATCATGTATCGATTGGTCGTTGGCGTATCCTGGGAAATAGATTCATCTTTCACGGCGGATGAAGCACGGGAGTGCAAAGCGATGGTCGCTGTCTCGATGGATAATCCAATAGAACGGCTACTACTAACTTCGGTGAAGCTTGTTGAAGATAAATCTAGGGCAGTGC
>JBCCQO010000114.1:0-9302 GCA_039024595.1 Pseudomonadota bacterium
AGAAACCCCGCCTCCGGGATGGGTAGAAGAGCCGCACATATACATGTTCTTTAAGGGCATTCGGTACTGGCCGTACCCGGGGAACGGACGATTGAACAACAGCTGATCAATCGTCAGCTCGCCCTGAAAGATGTTCCCTTCTGTAAGCCCAATTTCGTTTTCAATTTCGTGCGGTGTACGAATTTCCGCGTGCACCACCAGGTCCTTAAATCCAGGCGCGTATCGCTCGATCTTATCTATTACCGTAGCGCCAAACTGATCGCGTTTCTCCGGTGTCCAAGGTCCATCCGCGAGGGTAGGCGGACAGTATTGAATAAACGTAGACATCCAGTGTTTGCCCACGGGCGCAACGGTGGGGTCCCAGGCGGAAGGGATTACCGCTTCGATGAACGGATCGTCAGACCAACGGCCCCGCTTCCAGCAATCGTAGGCACGTTCCATAGTCTCCAGTGACCCATTGAACCCCTGGCCGCCGCGATTGATATAGCGGTTATCGGGTACCCGATTGAACTTCGGCATTCCGGACAGCGCGATATTGACCTTGCCGGAGGAGCCGCGAATCTTAAAGTTCTTTGCTCGCTTAAGAATGCCGGGGGGCACGTCTTTCTCATCCATAACTTTGGTAAACGTGCGTTTGGCGTCCAAGTTCGACACGACAATGTTGCCGTGTACCTCATCTCCGTTCTCCAAAGCGACACCCACAGTGGCGCCGTCGCGAACTAAGATCTGTTGCACACCAGCCTCCGTTCGGATTTCGCCTCCGTATTCTTTAAGAGAGCTGGCCAAGGCGTTCGAAATAGCGCCCATTCCGCCCCGAGCAAGACCCCAAGCTCCAACACTACCGTCGACATCTCCCATCACGTGATGAAGAAGGATATAGGCAGAGCCGGGAGAGTAGACGCCGAGGGCTGTGCCGATGATTCCCGGGCTTGCCATGGCGGCTTTGATGAGGTCGTTCTCGAAATAATCCTCGAGAAAATCCGCTGCACTCATTGTGAAGAAACGAATGTACTCATAGAGCTCTCGCTCCCCGAGGGACCAGAACTCCTTTGCCAGGAACAGCAGCTCCTTGATGTCTCGTGGTCGGAAGGAACTCGGGTCTGGCGGGGTGCGCAATAGTGTCTTACGAATGAGCTGAGCATAGCGGCTCAGGTCCGCTTGAAAGCGCGACATGGCATCCGCATCGTGGGGCGAGTGTCTGCGAAGCTCAAGATAGGCGGCTTCTTCCTCCGGGTAGTCGATCAAGGTCTCGCCGTCGTCGCCGAAGCTCACGGTTCCTAAATAGGGAACCAGAAGAAGCCCATGGCGAGCGAGGTCCAGGTCGCGATGGATTGCTTGTCGCATCATGCTGCAAACGTAAGAGCAGCTTGAGTAGAACCAGCCTTCGTGCATCTCACGGGTGACTGCAGCACCACCGATGTAGTCGTTTTTTTCGAGAACGACTACATCGAGTCCCGCTTTTGCTAGATAGGCCGCAGCAGTCAGGCCATTGTGTCCGGCACCAATAATGATCGCGTCGTATTGCTTCATCGGAGAATCTCGCGAGCCGCGTTGCGTCCCGGGTTGCCGGTGAGGTCACCGCCGGGATGCGATCCCGCTCCACACAGGAATAGGCCATCGATCGGTGTTCTGTACTGCGCCGCCTCGTAGGTTGGACGCATCATTAACAGCTGGTCGATGGCCGGTTCCGCGTGATGCCAGTGACCGCCGGTTACACCGTAGTCCCGTTCCAGATCGGCAGGGGTATGAAGTTCTGCATGGAGAGTTATGTCGCTCAAGCCTGGTGCATACTTCTCCAAGCGGTCCTGAAGCAGGCTCAGATATTTTGCTTTCGCGTCCTCTGTCCAGCCGCCTTTCCGATTGCCGGGTACGTACATCACATTGGCACTGAGAAGATGTTGTCCAGCGGGGGCTAATGAGGCGTCGTGCACGCTGGGTACCATCACTTCCATAACGGGTTCCTGAGCCGCGTCCCCATATTTCGCTTCATCGTAGGCAAACTCAATAGCGTCCATTGAATCTGCGAGCACCATACGACCGCGGCAATCCGCCAATCCGGTAAACGAGGGTGTATCGCTGAGCGCGAGAAACAGTTTGGCGACGTAGCCGTCCGTACGAAGGCGGCGAATTCGGTTAGCGAATTCGATTTCCAAGTGCGAGGCACCGAGCATAGACAGGAAGGTCGACTTTGGGTCCGCGCTGGAAACAACCCTTTCTGCTCTAAGTTCCTCGCCTGACTCAAGCTTTACTCCGACGCAGCGCTGGCCGTTTTCGTCCGCTTCGATGATCAGACGCTCGACCTTCGCGCCAAAGCGGAGCTCGGCACCGGCTTCGGAAGCCGCGGAACTGAGCGAGTTCACGAAGCCGCGCATTCCCGATTTAGGCACGCAATGAGCACCATCGTGTTGCCCGGCCATTCGGCCCAAGAGAGTAAGCACCGCCTGATTGGGAGATCTCGGCGCCATTTTTGAGCCGGCTAATCCGTCCCAACAGAGGGTCGCTTTCAATAGCTCGCTCTCAAAGAACTCTTCGACAAGGTCTCGCATGGGGAGCGTAGCGACTCGAAAGAACTCAAGCATGTCCTCTTTGCCAAGCATCCTCAGTTTGAGTCCGAGCTGTGCGAAGGTCAGTAAGCTACCAGCGCTTGCGTCACCGATCCGGGGCATTGTCTTCCGCCAAAAAGGTTCGAGAGCTTTCGCGAAGGTTTTGAGCTGATCCTGGTACTCTTTAAAAGCACTCTGGTCCGTCTGTGAGACGCCGGTCAACGTAGCGCTACCGGGTACGCCAGCTATGATGACCGGGTCCCCCTCTTGGGCGAGTCCTATGAGCGGGAGAGGTTTTTCGGCGTTGCGGAATCCTTTGCTGTCCAGGCCCAGCTCGCGAATGAGATCAGAAGGAACTGCATACAGGGATGTGGCGATCGACCCTTTGAAGCCATCGTGTACCTGTCGTTCGCTTGCTAGGCCACCGGGAACCGTAGAACCCTCGAGAACCGTTACCCGGTGACCCGCCTTAGCAAGAAGCGTGGCGCATACAAGGCCGTTGTGACCCGCGCCAATGATAAGTGTGTCTGCTGTATTCACCTGGGCTTCCCGGCTGAGAGACGACGCAATCTAAGTACCCGTCCTTACAGCTACCACCGCGCCTATACGGCACTAGTGGCCGCGCACGGGCTCACTGGTTCGTTACCGGAATACTACGGTGCGGTTGCCGAAAATGATCACTCGCCGTTCGAGGTGGTAGCGTAGCCCTCGGGAGAGGACGCTGCGCTCGACGTCTCGACCCAAGCGAACTAGGTCATCTTTATCGCAGCTGTGATCTACACGGACGACGTCTTGCTCGATGATGGGGCCCTCATCTAGGTCAGTAGTTACATAGTGGCAAGTCGCGCCAATGAGCTTTACCCCGCGGTCGAATGCTTTTTGATAGGGATTTGCGCCAATAAAAGAAGGTAGAAAGCTGTGGTGAATATTGATCAGCTGACCTTCGTACTTCGCGCACAGCGGCGCAGGAAAAATCTGCATATAACGTGCGAGCACGATGGTTGTCGCTCGGTGGCGCTCAATAATGTCATCGATTTTTGCAAACGCTTCTTGCTTGTTGTCTTTCGATACGGGCACAAAGTGAAACGGAATTCCGTGCCACTCAACCATGCTGCGAAGATTCTCATGATTGGAGATTACGCAGGGGATCTCGCAGTTGAATTCGCCGCTCTTCCATCGATACAAAATATCCGCAAGGCAATGGGACGCATGACTAGCCAGAATCACCAGGCGCGCGGGTTCTCCGTTGTTATGCAAGCTCCAATCGAGGGACAGCTTTGCTGCGGTCTCGGTGAAATCCTGCTGGAAAGCCTCAGGCTCAAAGGTTGGTGCATCAGCGATGACATTACGCATGAAAAACCAGCTTTGTTGCGTATCCGTGTGGTTGTGTGATTCCACTAGCGTGCCGCCGTGCGATGCGATCGCACTAGCTACCTGCGCGACCAGACCCGAGCGATCTGGTGCGGACACAACCAAGGTATGCGTGGACTTGTCTTCCGTGTTGCTCATCGGGACTTCCTTTAAATGCACAGTTCAGCCAACAGCACTTTTACCAATGCCTTTAGACGCCCAGTCCAGTCTCGCCATCTTCAGCGTCTGTCGGGGCGCCAACGTTCTTGAGTGCGAAGGTCCTCAAGCACGAACGTCTTCAAGTACGAAGGCACTAAACTTTTGTCACAGCGGGTTGCAGCCAGGCGGCGCTAGGTCGGCGCGGGAGCTAGCAAGCTCCTCGCTTGGGCGAGCATCGCAGTAGGAGCAACTCATTGTGCAGCCTTGAAGGCGCGGGATAATAGCGGGGTACGCTGTCTGGGTCATCGAGCCTACCCGCTGCAAGCCCTCTGAGCTTATAACTAACCCCAGAGGGCAGCTGTGGGCGGTTCCACGAGGCCCGCGGACTGGTATTTGAGCCCGTTTTCTATGTCGCCTGCGAGCAGGAGTGGACCATCTATATCGACAAAGCGGCAGTATTGCCCGATGACAAAGCTCGGCGCCATAGACAAAGAACTGCCCATCATATTGCCAACCATCACGGCCATACCTGCCTCTTGCGCAAGCCGAACTAAAGCAAGCCCCTCGGTGAGCCCCCCGCA
The DNA here is from genome assembly GCA_039024595.1 of Pseudomonadota bacterium. Taxonomy (GTDB): domain Bacteria; phylum Pseudomonadota; class Gammaproteobacteria; order Pseudomonadales; family Halieaceae; genus Congregibacter. Next base: position 4,634 of record JBCCQO010000114.1, read on the forward strand.
CTTATCCAACTTGATGTTGAGCACCTGGTACCGCTTGCGGGTTTCGTCGAACTCCGCCACGTTGAGGCAGGACTCGTCCGCGCCCAGTGGGACTTTTGATGTGTAGGTCTCGAGTGCCTCATCGGCGCCGCGACGGAGCGGTTGCTCAATCATTGCCACTCCCAGGTTGTCAAAGTACGGGTCGTACTCCTTTAGTTCGTCGAAGCTCCAGCCCTGATTTACGTCCACCACGAGTTGCGCATCAGGTCGTGCCTTGCGGATAGCCTCCAGCCGTTCGACGGGCTTTTCGTCGTCGAGTTTGATCTTGAGCTGGGGGAAGTCGGCAGCCTGAAGGGCCGCTTCGGCCATTTCAGCCGCTTCACCGATACCCAGCGTGAAGACCGTAATCAAAGGCTTCGGAACAATGTTCAGCAGCTGCCAAATTGACGTACCGGCAATTTTGCACTCAAGGTCCCACAGTGCGCAGTCGATTGCGTTTCGCGCGCCTCCGGGAGGCATCATTTCCTGGAGTGCTAGCCGATCGATATTAGAATCCAAGCGATCAGCCACCGCGCGAAAGTCAACCAGCATGCTCTCGGCCGTCTCGCCGAGGTAATAGGTTCCTACCGATTCCCCTCGTCCAATCACACCTTCATTAGTGAGACTGACCCTAAGCGTGTCCGTGTCAGTGAAGGTATAGCCGGTAATGGCAAAAGGCTTCGCAAGAGGAAAGCTGGCTATCTCGGCTAGCGCATGCATTGGGTCACCCAGCTCGCAAAATGAGTTTTGTCAGACTGCGCTGCGCCGCGCCGTTGCGTGAATTCGATCGACCATCGCACCGACGAGTACTGCTGGGAAATCATGTCCCATACCGTGCAACACCAGTAACTCCGCTTGGGAAAGGTGCTGCGCGGTGTCGATGCCGCACTCCATCTTCACGAGCGGGTCGTGGGCTCCGTGGATCACGAGGGCGGGGCACTCAACCTTCCTCAACAAAGTTCGACGATGGCCGGCAGCAACAATTGCTGATAGCTGGCGATTGATGCCCTCGGGGTCATAGCCGCTGCGCTCATAGGCGGCGTTGGCAACGTCGTATATCTCCTCGAAATCTTTCGGATAGATCGGACTCTGAAGCACCTGTCTCACTTTTGCATTGCGCATGACCACCGATTCCTTACTGCTGGGGTCTTCCGGTGTGGTCAGCAGTGCGCGGCGAGCGGCTAGGTCGGCGCCGGGCAACGATCGGTGGCCTGTGGTCGACATGATAGAGGTAAGGCTCTTTACTCGATCAGGAAAAATCGCGGCCATTAGCTGCGCGATCATCCCACCCATCGATGCACCCACAACGTGAGCTTGATCGATTGCCAAGGCATCGAGTAGGCCGATCGCGTCATCGGCCATATCTTCGAGCAAATAGCTTACGGAAACGGGGAGATTGAGCGCGCGGCGAGCCACCAGCATCGGGATGTTGTTGGTCTTTTCGCCGTTAAGGTGCGTCGAAAGACCGATATCACGATTATCAAAACACACTACGTGATACCCACGCTCGACCAGGCCCTGGCAGAAATCAACAGGCCACGCGGTAAGCTGTGTCGCCAACCCCATCACGAGAAGTACGGTCTCATCATTCGGATCGCCGTAAGACTCGTAGTGAATACTGATCCCGTTACTCGTTACCGAAGGCACTCATCTTTCCTTGTTTGAAATTAGCTGCTCGCTCTGTCCGTTTTACACGGAAGGCGAAGCTACTTGCCCGTAAAAACCGCTTTGCGACGCTCAAGGAAAGACTGCACGCCTTCCGCTGCGTCTTCACTGCGCATAACCGGTTCCAGGGAACTAAAGATTTGTTTTGCACAAGCGGCCCTGTCGTTTTCTAGCGAGAAGCGGCTGGCTTGAAGTAAGCCTTGCACTCCAAGAGGTGCGGCCACTGCGATGCTCTGAGCCAACTCAAGCGCGCGATCAATTTGCTCACCCGCGGGTGTAAGCTCTTGCACCATCCCCCAGCGAAGCGCTTCCTCTGCGCTCCAGCGGTCTCCGGTAAGCAACACTCTTTGCGCATTGCCCCAGCCTATTTCACGCGGTAAACGGTAGGTTGCACCGCCGCAGGGGAAGAGCCCTCGTTGTACTTCTAACATCTGGAACACGGTATCGTCGGAAGCGACGCGTATTTCCGTATTCAAAAGTAGTTCTACTCCCCAGGTAAAGCAGTAGCCCTGAACCGCGATCACAATAGGCTTGCTGTGCTGCGGGCCATGTACCCCCATCGGGTCGATACTATCTTCACCAACCGGCCACCCCTTGCCGCCACCGAAGTACGGTGACCATTCATTGAGCTCGACGCCCGCGGTAAAGTGCTTGCCTTCGGCGGAGATGACGGCCACGCGGAGTTCCGGGTCAGAATCCAAACGCTTCAGCGCTTGAGCCATCTGTTGATACATTTCGATGCTGAGTGCGTTGTATTTTTCAGGCCGGGTTATGTGAATATGCAGCACATGGCCATTGGTTTCGACACTTAACTGGCTCAAAGCTTATCTCCTAGATTGATTTAGCGTAGTGTACGCGAGCGGCAGCGTTAGCCAACCGCTAAGGCCGTGCCAGACTCAAATTTCCTCCGGTGATCCCGGTTGAAACAGTAAAGTAATGAGGAACATATGCTCTTTCGAAATCGCTTAGTCGCCGCGATCCGGCGCCGAACCTTTCTATCTCTCGCATTGGTATTGGCCGCGTGTTCAAACTATCCACAGGAGTCGTCGTCCGTGAACGAAGCAACGCCTACGTCTAGCTCTACCTCGGTTGCAGCAATGGCACGAGAGACCCTTCCGTTTGGAAGCTGGCCTTCAATCATCAGCGCCGAGTCGCTGGTCGCGGGAGCAAGAGGCATAAGCTCGCTCACCGCAGACGGAGAGAAGCTCTACTGGTTAGAGTCTAGGCCGGAAGAAGCCGGTCGAACGACGATCATGCGGCGGCGAGAAGACGGCGTGATCGAAGAGCTGTTATCCGCTCCCTTTAACGTCCGAACCCGGGTGCATGAATACGGGGGTGGCAGTTATCACGTTGCCGATGGCGTTGTTTGGTTCGCCAATTTTAGCGATCAACGGGTCTATCGGATGATTCCCGGTGAAGAGCCAGTGCCGATTACCCCTGACACCGATTTTCGCTATGCGGGCTTTGTCCTTGATGCGAGCCGAGACCGCTTAATAAGCATACGGGAAGACCACACCGTTGATGGTGAGCCAGCAAACGCATTGGTCGCTTTTTCTGCGAAGGAGGAATCTGACCAGCTTGTCCTGTTCGACGGGTCGGATTTCGTTTCGGCCCCGAGCCTGAGTTCCGATGGAGAGCGCATCGCCTTTGTGTCTTGGAATCATCCGAACATGCCTTGGGACAACACGCAGCTACACAGTGCCGGTTTCGCGAAGGATGGCGCTCTGTCGCAAGTGCGACTACACAATCCTGGTCAAGCGGAATCGATCATAGATCCGCAGTGGCTAGCGAGCGGCGCGCTTGTCGTTTTGACAGATAGAGACAACTGGTGGGCTCCCTATGAGGTCGACGGAGAGCAATTCAAAGCAATCTCCCTTGGTTTGGATCAAGTCGAGGTAGGAGGTCCTGGTTGGTCCATAGCAAGTAGCTACCAGCTTCATGATGAGCGTGTTGGCTCGATCTACATCGCGAGACAGGGCGCGGTTGAAACACTCTATCTGCGCGATTTGCAGGGCAAGCTGAGACCGCTGGATATCGGTGCTACCGGTTTTGGATCCATGGCGCTTATCGGCGAACGCCTCTATCTCACCGCCGGTTTTGCCGATAAACCAGGAGCGCTGTTAGCGGTCAATTTCGATGGCGAGCTTGTTGAAACTGTGCGCCGCACTCGAGATGACGCATTGGATCCGCAGTGGGTGCCTTCGTTTCGGCAAGTAAGCTTCCCCGTCGGCGTGGATGAAGTGGCCCATGGTGTCTATCTACCGCCACAGAATCCCAAAGCTCAGGGGCCAGCGGAAGAAACGCCTCCGCTGATCGTCACGGTGCACGGAGGACCCACTTCCGTCGCCAGTGCCGGGTACAGGCCTGACCACTACTTTTGGACCAGTCGGGGTTTCGCGATCTTGGATTTAAATTACCGCGGCAGTACCGGCTACGGACGCGAATACAGACGGGCCCTCTACAGTGAGTGGGGCGTCAGCGATGTGGAAGATGCCGCCGCGGGAGCCCGATGGCTAGCCGATCAGGGTCTCGCAGACACGAACCAACTGCTGATTCGTGGCGGGAGTGCCGGTGGCTACACGACGCTGGCGGCGCACGCGTTCTCGGATACCTTCGCGGCCGGGGCGTCTTACTTCGGCATCTCAGATATCGAGGCGCTCGCCCGAGACACTCATAAGTTTGAGTCGCGCTATCTCGATCAGCTGATTGGTCCCTATCCAGAAGACAAGGCGCTCTATGAGGAACGATCTCCCATTCATCATTTGGAAGGCTTTAGCGCGCCTCTTATCCTGCTGCAAGGTTTAGATGACCCGGTCGTGCCGCCAAACCAATCGGAAATGATCTTTGAGGCGCTTCGGAATCGCGGTGTCGCAACCGCTTATGTTCCTTTCGAAGGCGAATCACACGGTTTTCGCAAAGCGGAAAACCAGATCGCCGCCCGCCATGCGGAACTTTACTTTTATGCCCGTGTGCTGGGTTTCGATAC
>JBCCQO010000115.1:0-9300 GCA_039024595.1 Pseudomonadota bacterium
ATCCTGAGGAGTATGAGGGCGGGAGAAACTTCGGCCACCTTGCCTTTCGAGTCGACGATATCTATGACAGCTGTCAGCAATTGCAAGAGGCCGGTGTCACGATTAATCGCCCGCCTCGCGACGGTCGCATGGCGTTTATTCGGTCTCCGGACGGAATTTCGATCGAGTTACTGCAAAAGGGGAGTGCGCTGCCTTCCCAGGAACCTTGGTCGACGATGGAAAATACCGGCTCTTGGTAAGGCAAACACCTCATGGAGGAGGAATTGTTTCAGTATTACTGCGGTGGTGAAGCGGACGCTGTACCCGCCTTCGCGCTGCACGGCTCAACTGGCGGATATCAGCATTTCGCCTGCGTAGGAGCACGATGTGTAGAAGCGTGTATAGGAGCAAAAGCCCAGCACGCCGATGCTATTGCCGCGACCGAGTCAGAGGGCGTCTACGATGAGGCCCTAAAGACGCTCACCGAAGCCACCCAGCAATGGATTCAACAAGGAGCGGGAGTCCCGCCGGGTGTTGCTTTATCTCAGATACTCCGAGCAACAGGTCTTGACGACACCGTACGAGTGCTGCTCGCATCCGTTGAAACAGCGTCGCGAACCCTGCGCGTGTCCGCAAGTGGTGGAGGACTCTTAATGCTGTTGGGCGACGGCCAGTCGGTCGCTGTACTCGAACCAGCGATCCCCTACGAATCTAGCAGTGACTGGGCTGATCTACCCGAGACTTCCCAACAACTGCGCGAGGGAGAGCGAGTGCTGCTTTCAGTTCAGGACCCTGTAGATATTGAGACAGCCATCCGCCAAGTACGCGACTCGATTCACTTACCTGCGAAACAGGCTGGAAAACAGTACCTGCAGTTTCTTAGAAACGATTTAAGCGGTCTAACCCAGAGCCCCAATTCCGCTTTCGTGCTTCTCGATTGTGGACCAGTGGCGTCGCTTCCGCTTCAGTCCGAGCATGTCAGCATACCCATCGACGAACAACTTTTGATCGCAACTACCCGCTGGTTCACTCACCGCTGGTCGAGCTTGGGTTTGCCTCTGAAAGAGCGGCAGTCACTGCAGCCGACGCTGGAGGCAGTCACCGAAGACGCATTGGCGTTCAAAAGCCAGGCGGAGGAATCGATCTTGTCGATCGCGATAGAACGGTTCGCAAATCGGGTAGAGATTTCCTTTCACGACCCGGGCCTCCCAAGAGACAAGTCCGTTCCCCTAGGCACGGGAATGTATCAGCCAGCTACTAGCGTCTCCGATGCTATGACAGTAGACGCTCGGAGTTCGGGCGCTTGGTCCGAAGAAAGGGGGCTGAACGTTCTAAAGCTTGTTCAATTCCAGTCCGGGCTTAGCGGCCCCACCTAGGTAGTTAGTCGGGGCGGTCGAAAAGCGGCGTGAAGTATCGGCTAAAGTCGTTTGCTGCTCACGAGCTTTAGTAGCTCGGATCCGATCCTGAATTACAGCGGTTTTCGGAAGGGAATCAGGGTAAGTATTCCGCAGTGAGCTCCATGGACGCATCCCAGCATTGCTGCGCGAGCGTCGCGTCGCTGCCAAGGGGCGTGCTTTTGCTCACCTGGCAGTCGGCAAAGTACTCACCACTGACGCCTTCTACGGAAGGGTGCGCAGCAACCAGCAGTTGGGTAGCGGCGCCCTGTTCAATAGTTTTAGACATCACTTTCGCCCAGAGCAACATGGCCTGGGAAAAGAAGCCGCTGATGTCACGGGACAGGTTGGTGTTAATCATTCCGGGGTGTACGGCGTTGGCTGTTGCCCTGCTGCCCTCCAGCTCCTTGGCCAACACTCTGGCCGTCAGCAGGTTGGCGAGCTTTGATTGTCCGTAGAAACGCCAGGGGTCGTAGCCACTGGATGCATCGAGATTGTTAAAGTCGATGCCGCCTCGAACGGTCAGTGAATGCGCACCGCTGGACATAATCACGATGCGCCCCGCCGCCGCAGCTTTCACGGAATCCAGCAGATGCTGAATCAGAATAAAGTGTCCCAGCTGATTGGTAGCAAATTGCAGTTCAATCCCATGGGCATGCTGCAGCGTTGTCGGTGCCATAATGCCGGCATTGGTCATCAATATGTCGATGGGCTTGCCGAGGGCTTTGATCTGCTTTGCGCAGCTGACCACACTGGCAAAGTCACTGAGTTCACAAGCCATCCCTTGAGTGCTGCCATTCACTGCGGCGCAGGCCTGCTCAGCTTTATCTTTTGTACGCGCCAGGCCAATCACATGGGCTCCACGAGCGGCGAGTACGCGCATGCTTTCCTGGCCAAGTCCGGAGTTAACACCGGTAATAACTGCTGTCTTACCGGAGAGGTCGAGGCCCTCGGTGACCGCCTCTGAGGTTGATCTTTTGTTGAATGACATGCCGCTGATCTGTCTGGATGCGCGGCTAGTAAAGCAGTTTCGGCGGAATTCTGGTAGCCGTTGACACCTGCCCGACGACGGGGTTAAGACTCTGGTTCAGTTACGGTTCAGTGCCGCTTAACAAGCCCCACCCTTATCGATGGCAGCTCGTCCGCACCAAAGTCAGACTGCGTTCTTTTTCAAAAAAGCAATAATCCAGGCCGCCATTCGCTCAGTCTCTGGACTCTGTTCTAAAGAGGCCATGCCTCGGGCGTACACCTCTTCGCCAATAAGTTCACGGCGATAGTTCATGATTTCCCTTGAGTAGTTCGGTTTGAACTCCGGGTGCCCCTGAAAGGTCAGAATCTGGTCACCCATTTGGCAGACCGCGTTAGGACAAAAGTCACTACCGGCAATGGTGCGTGCTCCGGGGGCAGGTTCGATTACCTGGTCTTGGTGGCTCACCAATACGGCCAACTCCTCAGACCCGTCACCGAACCAGTCGGGCTTTTCTGTGAACGTGTGCTTATGCAGGCCCTGCCCCCAACCCGCATCAGCCTTTCGCGCCTGCCCCCCGAGTGCCAGCGCTATGAGTTGGTGTCCAAAGCAAATGCCGACCATTTTTTTCCCAGCGGCGTGCAACTGCCGAATAAACGAATGCAACGTAGTGATCCATTCGACCTCTTCATAAACGCTGTGTCTGCTGCCAGTCACCAAGTAAGCGTCGACTTCATCGAGATCAGCCGGGTATTGCTGCTCCATCACGTCGTAGGTGACGAAACTCAGTGAAGGGTCGCGAGTACCGAGAAGCTCGATGAACATATCTGGGTATTCGCCGTATTCGTCGACCCACTGGGGGAGCACCGTATCGGTCTTTAGAATTCCGATTTTCATAGGTTGCGAGCCTACGGTTATCGTCACCGAAGGTCCATAACCCCCAGGCGTGAGAGGTCGCGGGGGTGCATAATGCTTAAGAGGGGTACTAGTGAATAGTGATGGGAGAGGTGGCCGTGTGAAACCTACTGGGTGCCATTTTTATGCCCCATAATGGTTCGACACGATGCATGCCTTCCTGCGTGAGTCGTCGACTCGCTTCGACGGCAGCCATTTTGTCTCCACCCCATTGGGCTAGCTGTTCCACCATCGCGTTTGCGCCCGCGACAACCACCAAAGCTAATCTACGCTGCCGTAATTGAGCCAATAAATCGATAAGCGAGAGCGCGGTATCGGCATAGCGCTCGATATCCTCGGTTTGGCACTGCCCGCAAGCGTTCAAATAAATACCGGCGGCCTCCAACGCGGAGCCCGCCAGACTGACACGACGAGGCGTCGCCTCAATATCCGTTTCGCGCAAACGTTGCTCGCTCTCACGCCAAAAGTCCGCGGCCGTAGCAGGTCTACTGGCCAGCGCCTCGCGGTGTTGAGGACATAGGAATTGGAGTCGCATAAGCGTTACCTGCCATTGCTGTACAGCAAATAACGCTAATGCAAATTGTTATCACTTACAAGAAATTTTGGGGTTTTTATTGATTTAACTCAAGTAAGCGCGGTATTCAGCCTTCAGGGTTGAACCGCAGCCGCGCTGTCACCGGCACTGCTGTGCTTATGGAGGTGAGACCCGCAATCTCCTTCAGCGCGAGAATCCCTCCCCCTAGATCGAAATCGTCTGCGTAAACGACTAGCGGTTCGAGCACGCTGACTTCAAGGGAACCATCCGCGAGCTTGGTCGCCTGCAGCTGAGCATTGTAAGACTTGCTCTTGCCATGGAATTCGACCGCGACTGGCAATGTGAGCTGCGAGGTCTCGCCTGCGGCAAGTCCACCCAGCGTGTCGGGCACTTCCACTTGGAGTGTCGCTGCGGGGAATTGAATCGTCTCAAAAAGCATCTTTCTCAAGCGTTCGTTTCGAATCGGAATCAGTGTTTCGACACTGTCGAGATCGATCACAACTTGAGCGACGCCCTCATCGTTGACTCCTCCCGTCAGGGACTTGAAGTGATGCAGCTCGGCAATCATTGCGTTCTTAACTGATAAGAACTGTACCGAAGACCGTTCACTATCGAGCTCCCAACCGGCGTTCGCTGACGCGCAGCCGACAAGCAGCAACAGCGGAGCGAGAACGCGCGGTATTCGAGCCGACCACGCTGCAGATTTAGCTGGTGTATTCACGGTGATTTCCCTCTCCTTTTGCGCTGGAAACGTCGTCGTTCTAGTGTCAGTGTAACTAGTAATCGCCCGCGCCGCTGCTTGATAATGGCCATCGCCGCGAGCTGAACGATTCTGGGAGCTACTGAGTTTTGTCACCAACTAAATACGCATTGCTGGCGCTAGTGGGTTTAACCGCTTGTGCCGAATTCGGCATGGTTGACGCAGTCACCGATCCGGACCCGATCGAAGCCGCACTAGAGCAATGCCAAAGTAATCTGGGCTCTCTGGAGAAAAACCAGCGCCTCCATCGGGACGAGCTCGGCTTGGTGCGCAGTGAGATACAGTCCCTAAGCGATCAGCTCTCGACGGCAAGTGAGCTTTGCGACACAAGAACGCCACCCGCTGTGGAGTTGATCGCCGCCGCCGAGTCGCCGATGCCAGCCGATAGCAAACTTGTTGTCGGGAGTCTCGAACGTATCTGGGTAGAGGCGCTCCAGCTAGCGCTGCCGGCGCGTATTGATACCGGCGCAGAGACAGCGTCCCTCGATGCGAGAAACATCAGTAACTTCGAGCGGGATGGTAAACCTTGGGTCAGTTTTGAGATTCCGGACCCCGCTGGCGGAGACCCTATCGTGCTGGAGCGAAGACGCGTTCGGGAAGCACTGGTGATTCAAGCGAGTTCTGTGGAGCCAGAACGACGGCCAGTCATACGCCTTGGCATTCAGCTTGGACCGGTACGCCAGCTTGCGGAGTTTACTCTGTCAAATCGGAGTCACCTGGACTACCAAATGCTGGTCGGCCGAAACATTCTGCGCGACGTAATGCTGGTGGATGTTAGCGAGGACAACCTGGTGCCCTTGCCAAACGAAGTGCAAGGAGATCAAAGCACGGCTCCATGAACAGTCGCGCGACAGTCGGATTCATTATCACGGTCCTTATCATTGCTGGGGTTTCGCTCGCGGTGCTCCGCCACCTGCAAACGGGTATACCCTTTATGCCCGGTGAGCGGACCAGCGTATGGCTTGTGGAGGCAAGGGTCGATTTCGTTGCGCTTGGAGGGCCTGTCACCGCGAGCCTGAGTGTTCCGGAGAACACACCGGGCTTTGAAATCGCAGGCGAGCAGGCGGCTTCTGCCGGTTACGGCTTCAGCATTGTGGAAGGAGAAGGCGGTCGGCGCGCCGAGTGGAATAGGCGAACCGCCAATGGCAACCAATCACTCTATTTCAGCGCGAACTTCTTCCCCGGTTCACCTCCGGAGGAGGTGATTGGAGAGATTCCCGTAGCCCAACCGGTTTTTTGGGGCGATGCAGAAGTTACCGCAGCATCCGCAGTCATTGAAGCTGCGAAGGAACGCTCCAGCGACTCACAAAGCTTCGCCCGTGAATTAGCGGGACTTCTATCGGCCACCCAGCCATCCCAGAACGCGGCTTTGCTGTTGGCGAGAAGCGAGAACGCAAACGAGCTTCTTGGCAAGTTGTTGAATGCGGCGGATATCCCGACGCGGGAAGTTATGGGTCTTCCGCTTGAAGACGCCCGCCGTCGGCAAACGCTGAAATCGCTTCTAGAACTCTACGATGGTGAACAGTGGATACTCGTCGATCCCGATAGTGGCCCGATACAAGCCCCAGAGGACCTTCTGCTCTGGCATCGAAGCGGTCAATCGGTGTTGGATGTGACCGGCGGGCGAAGCTCCCGTCTTAGCTTCTCGATGATTCGCCAATCGGTACCCGCGGTACAGTTCGCGGTCGATAGGGATGAGAATTCACTCTTTTCATTGATCGGCGTGCATCGTTTGCCGATCGAAGAACAAAGCATGTTCAAATTACTACTGCTACTCCCCTTGGGCGCGGCGGTCGTCGTTTTTTGTCGCGTACTTATCGGCGTTCAAACAGCTGGTACTTTTATGCCTGTGCTCATCGCCCTGGTGTTTTTGCAAACCGCGCTGGTACCGGGCTTGTTGTCTTTTATTTCCGTCGTCGTGGTAGGGCTCTTGATGAGAGGCTACTTGAGCAACCTAAATTTGTTACTGGTCGCTCGTATAGCCGCTCTGATTGTTCTGGTTATCTTCCTGATATCGTTGTTAAGCATCATCGGCTATCAGCTAGGAGTGAGTACGGGAATGATCATCACATTTTTCCCGATGATCATAATCGCGTGGACGATTGAACGACTCTCAATTCTTTGGGAGGAAGAAGGCCCACGAGACGTGTTGCTACAAGGAGGCGGCAGCATGCTGGTGGCGGTACTTTCTTACCTACTTATGCAATCGTCTCTGATGCAGCACCTGAGCTTCAACTTTCCCGAACTCAACCTGTTACTGCTTGCGGCGATACTTGGTATGGGCCAGTACACCGGTTACAAACTGCTGGAGCTCCGACGCTTTGCGGTGCTCGGCGATTAAGGTCGAATAGGTCACCATGGAGGGCTGGGTAGCAGCGCGTGATCTTCGCAACCGAGGCATGCTCGGTATGAATGCACGCAATTTGAACTACATAGGCCGCTATAACAAACGCAGTTTGTATCCGCTCGTTGACGACAAGCTTCAGACAAAGCGACTCGCGGAGGAGTATGAAATACCCGTCCCGAAGCTGCTAGCGGCGATCTCGCAGCAGCACGAAGTTCGGGGTGCGCTGGACGTTCTTGGTGATCTCACTGGCTTCGCGATGAAACCGGCAAAGGGCAGCGGGGGGAAAGGCATTTGGGTTATCGGGGGCCGCGACGAAGACGGGTTTATAAAGACTTCAGGTGCCCGCGTCACGCACGCTGATCTGCGTCGACATATGAGCAATACCTTAGCCGGTCTCTATTCGCTGGCGGGTAGTACCGATCAAGTCATCATTGAAGACCTCATCAGACCGGCACCCCACTTTAAAGAACTCTCCCATGAAGGAGTGCCCGACATACGCGTGATCGTCTTTCGGGGCTACCCGGTGATGGCGATGCTGCGGCTGGCGACACACGCTTCCGACGGTAAAGCAAATTTGCACCAAGGCGCCGTGGGCGTCGGTTTGAATCTGGAAGATGGCAGCTTTGCCAGTGCCGTTCAGTTCGACAGATTTATCAATTTGCACCCCGACACTGGTCGCGAACTTGCGGCAATTCGCATCGACGGTTGGAGAGAGATTTTAGAGCTCGGCGCGCAGTGCTATGAAATGATAGAACTTGGCTATTTGGGAACCGATATCGTCATCGATGAACAACAGGGGCCGATGTTGCTTGAGCTGAATGCCCGACCGGGGCTTGCAATACAACTAGCGAATCGGCGCGGACTCTTGCCCCGCTTACGAGCGATCGAAGCATTACCACGACGTAAAATAAAATCTCCGGCCGACCGAGTTGCCTTTTCTATGCGCACCCTAGCGGCGCTGTAAATCTGGCACCACTAACTATTCCAGGCAGCGAAAGACTCGGCAGTGGCATACGACGTCTGCGTGCCTTTCCCGGTAACACTGTGAGATGCGTAGCGAATAGCTTGCTTGATCGCTTCTTCTGTGGCTTTACCTGCGGCCATCTCAGCCGCGAAACAACCGATAAAAGCATCACCCGCACCGGTGGTGTCGACGGCAGCTACCGTTGGCGCAGAAAACTCCTTGCGCGAATCGCCGGTTAGCCACAGCGCGCCCTTGTCACCCAGCGTGACGATCAGATTTTTTAGCCCCTTTTCGAGTAGGGAGTTTGCTGCGGCGGTGATCTCGTCTACCGTCGCAACAGGCATGCCCGTAAGGATCTCGAGTTCTGTTTCGTTGGGCACGAAGTAGTCACAGCGACACGCGTAGTCGAGGGACAGTTCTGTGCTCGCTGGGGCAGGGTTCAGAAGGACAGGAATCCCATGCTCGTTTCCGAACTCAATTGCGGCGTACACAGTCTCCAGCGGAATCTCCAGCTGTAGAATGATCATCTTGCATTGCTTGAGTCGCTCCGCCGCCGCAGTGATGTCGGCAGGAAGCAAGTGCATGTTCGCACCGGGAATAATCAGAATTCGGTTCTGGGAATCCGCATCGACCCAAATCGGCGCGACCCCGCTAGAGACGCCGGGTACTTTGTTAATAAACTCAGTGCTCACCCCATACTTGGAAAAGTTACCGAGCGTGTTGTCGGCGAAAGCATCGTCGCCGACTCGACCCATCATCAAGACCTCTGCACCAAGCTGAGAGGCAGCAACGGCCTGATTGGCACCCTTGCCGCCGCAGCCCATCGCAAACTCGTTTGCCACCAGGGTCTCACCCGCTTTCGGAATAGTGTCTGTATAAGCGATGAGATCCACCATGCAAGATCCGATTACCGCAATTGTCATAGCGCGCTGTCCGTTCTTATTTTCGGTGGGACAGTGTAGCCTACCTCGAATCTTTGAGGCCTACTGATATTGCGCAATGGACACAGAAAATCTCTCCGCCGAACAGCTCGCTGCCACCATAGACCATACGCTCCTGAAACCGGAGGCGCAGGCCTTTGCAATAGACCAACTGTGCGAAGAAGCAAAAGAACACGGCTTCGCGGCCGTCTGTGTGAATGGATTGTGGGTCGGTCGCGTTGCAAAAGCCTTGCGTGGATATGCATCGAAACCCTGTGCGGTGGTTGGCTTCCCGTTGGGGGCAAGTACGCCGGCGGCGGTGGCGGAGGAAGCCCGCATTGCGATTGATCAGGGTGCTCAGGAGATCGACATGGTTATGTCGATAGGGGATGCATTGGACGAAAATTGGAACGCTGTCCGCTATGGCATCGCTCGGGTACAGCAGATCTGTGCCGAAATCCATTTAAAAGTCATATTGGAGACGTGCCTACTCTCAACGGAACAAAAACGCCGTGCGTG
>JBCCQO010000116.1:0-9279 GCA_039024595.1 Pseudomonadota bacterium
CGCAGATCCCCCGGGTTCTCAAACCACGCTATTCGCCCGACCGATGAAGAGGCAGTGACGGACGGCTCATCAAAGTCTCTTGACGCGCCAGAATAGGATCCTGCCACGACGTTGATACCAGAGTAGCCTCCTGTAACAACATCGAGGTCGCCGTCACCGTCGATATCGGCAAGGTGAATACCAATGACCCAGTCGGGCAAGGTATTTCCGATTCTGTGAAAAACCCAGGGATCGGCCAGCGATTCGGGCTGCGCAAGCCATCCCAAGCCAGCGTGTAGTTTTGCGTAAGAGCGGCTTCGTTCGATGACGTTGACGACCAAGTCTGGACGATCATCTCCGTTTAAATCGGCGAAATCCGCCTGAAACGCATTGGCAAGACCCCGCCAATCCGCAGGAGCGTCAAAGGCCGGTGCGATAACGACGGGATGCTCTTTAAAATGCAACCCATCATCCGTCTGGTCACCGGTGTTTTCCAGAACCACGAGCTGCTGTTGCAATCTCTTTGCCGCAAGAACATCAAGATCGTCGTCGCCGTCGATATCCAATGGTAGCGCGGTATTGGGAATGCCCTCTCGGTACAGCACTTGCTCATGCCAGGAACGATCTTCCATCGGATCGCCCCGTAGGGTGATCAATGAAGTTGCACCGTCTCGGGCGTTATCCTGGCCTGGCCTTACCATATCAGACACACCCTTATTCGCCGCAGTCAGGTCGACCCTACCGTCCCCATTGATGTCTGCAGCGAACACTCGAATCCAAGACCCGCGTCCTTGAAAGATAGTTGGCACAATGTGTGCCCACCGCGTGCTTCTCGAACTTAGACCTGGATTTTGGAGATAGAGAAGATGCGCGTCTTCACAAGCAGCTATGACATCCAACCATCCATCGCCGTTCAGATCCGCAAGTGTCACGTCTTCAACAGCGCCGGCTAACTCACCTTCGATCAGTGTTTTCAAGATCCATCGATTTGGATCTGCTGAGCCATAAGCGACTCTTATGTGGTTGGAATCTTCCTGTGCTGTGACAAAGTCTGGGTAGCCATCGCGATCAAGATCGCCGATAGCGATGCCGTCGCCCCCCCGAATGGGGATGCCTCCATTGACAGCCTCGCTATCTACGATGTGCTCGACCCAAGATAGGTAAAGTCCGTTGTACGTCTTGGCCGTGGTAGGGCTATCGGCAACGGTAATCACTTCTACGCTATCTGCATGAGCACTCACAGCCACGACCAGCACCAAGCTCAAACTCAGCAGCCAGCAGCGGATGTGCGTGGTTGCGAGTCCCATCGAAGGCACCAATTCAACAGACCCTCTTGTAACTCGACTAGGTGTATTCACAGAGCTTCCGCAGCAAGACATCGCCAGCTGGAGATTTCGGTGAGTCTTTTAAAAATTCGATGTACTTGGGCACGTTGCCAACCTTAAGGTGCCTGCGGCAAAACTCGTCTGAGCACACCTGCAGGCTCACGCGACTCGGTCGCAGGTAACTAAATAGTCAAAGCCGATTCAAACGCATCCTTCAGCTGTTGCGCTGATGCGGGAACATCCCACAGGGCAGCCTGGTCCATGAAACGTCTCCGGATCGCATACTAGGATTTGCCTTGCGTGTTGCAGAGCACCACACAACTGGCTTTTAATCCCCGCGATCTTAGAACGAGCAGCAGTAAAAAGCGTCCTGACCGATCGTCCAGTACGGACCGTCCACCTTCGCTGACGATTGCTTACTCTGACGACCGGTAATCGCTAGAGACTCTTAGGGAGTGAGGATTGGATCCAGTTAGCTTCGTCTACGGCTTTGGTGCCCTGCAAGGGGTTGTGCTTGCGACCATTCTTCTGTTGATCAAAAGTGGCCACCGAACAGCGAACATCATCATGTCGACCCTTGTCATAGTGATCGCGCTACGGGTGCTGCAAAAACTACTGGTGCATGTGAATTATTGGGCCGAAGCCCCCGGCCTGGCCCTAACACTTTATCCCACAGTCTTCGCCTGGGGGCCGTTGCTGTTTCTTTATGCACTGACACTTGTTGGTGGAGAGTTGAGGCTTCGGCATAGCTGGCATTTTCTGCCGATGGTGGCCTACTTCCTAGCGCTCAACATGGGCTACTGGGAGCTCACTCGTCTTCAGCAAACGGACCTCGTTAACTACATTTGGTCGAACCGTGCTGACTCGGCAACCGCAGCGGAGCTGAGTGTGCTATTTCCAACCACTTGGACACCATTTGTCGAGTTTCATCTACACAGCTTGTTCTTCACGATTCAGCTCGCCGTTTACTGTGTTTGGGTACTAAAACTCATTCAGCAGCACAACTCACGACTGCTGCGACACTATTCATCGGTAGATCAAATGAATCTCCGATGGCTAAGAAGTTTGGTCTACGCAGTATTAGCATTCCTAGGTTTATTGCTCATCTTTTACCTGATCCCGGCCATCGCCTATGACACTGTGGATTTCGGCTCGGCGCAGGCAAATGTACAGAATTTATTCTTAGTCGCGGTCATTTACGGAATTGGCATTGCGGCTCTATTCCAACCAACTATCTTCCGTGGTGCGAATCTTGACCATGCAAACCCAGCGCAGGCCACCTTGCTGGAGACGTCGACGATTTCATCGACAAGTTCCGCCAGCCAGTCAAATGACGAAAAACGACCGATCGAGGAATGCGATCAAAACGAGAAGTATCAACGCTCTGGCATGAGCATGGAGGATGCGCAGCGCTTTCATGTCTGCCTGATGGATATCATGCAGAAGGAACAGCTGTATTTAAAAAACGATCTCACACTGACCGATCTTGCGGACGCTGCTGGCCTGTCCACGCACCAGGTATCCCAGGTCATCAACTCGCAAATGAATCATAATTTCTTCAGCTTCGTGAATAATTATCGGATTCAGTACGCCAAGACGTTACTGGCGGCATCTGAAACAAAAAACATGCCCATAGTTGAGCTGGCGTTTGAGGTCGGATTTCAGTCGAAATCGGCATTTTACGAGGCGTTTAAGCGGGTTACGGAAATGACACCAACGCAGTTCAAAAAGAGCGTTTCAAACTGATTTGAGCACCAGAACCGCAAAAAGCGTTTATTGGCTGTTTTTCTTGTCCGGATTAATCGGTCAGGACACACGCGGGTACGGAATAAGCGAATATGTACCGGTGACCTAGGGTGAAAGTTCCCAAGGCACGGAATTCACGACGACCGGACGGTGCCCTCTACTAAGCTCCGCTCTCGGACGTCTGCACCCAAAATTATGATAAAGGGTATACGGAATGATCTCGAAGCAGCGGCAAGCCTGGCTTGCGCTAGCCCTGTGCGCTTTTGCCATCGGACCCGTTTCAGGCTCAGATGAGCTCAGTGGTATAGCCGACCGGCAAGCAATTACCCAACAAATCGCCGAATACGCGTATCGGTGGGATAGAAAAGACGCTTCGGCTTTCGCGGAATTGTTTACCCAATCAGGCACCATAGACTGGGTGCTTGGTGCTAAGCCTGAAGCGACCTCTGTGGTGGGCAAGAAGAACATTGAGGCCTACGCCAAAAAGGCCTATGAAGAACGCTTAGCCGGGAAGCAGTCCCGACATCATTTCACCAATATTATGTTCATGGAAATCAGTTCCGATCGAGCGGTCACCAAACACATGATGTTTGTCACGCACCATACGCCTGGATCCTCGCCCGAAAACGTTGCTACTGGCTACTATCGTACCGTCTGGACAAAAACTGACGATGAGTGGCTAATAGACCGCAGAACTCTTTACTTGGATAGATAACGCACACTTAGGTAGATAACACTTTGCCTGCTTGAAGAGCCAACGCTGACGAGCTGTAGCAGGCGGCTCCTACGCTAGCCTAAAAAACGCGTATCTGTCGCTTCGACGACGACTTGTCCTGCAACCGCAGGACGAAGTTTTTTTGCATGCCAACAGCATTTCGCATCTTCGAGCGTTAGCTCCGGAAACCGGGACTTAAATTCCCGTAGATAGCGCAGGTAATTATTGTGTAAGGCGATCTCTTTGCGGTAACCGGCAACCGCCTTTTCGGCCTTCAGCGCATGCCAAGCTGTCACCGCATCACCGAGCGTCGCGCCATTATGTTGTTTAACCCATTCCATAAAGTCAGCGGTACAACGGAATTGGGTGCCGATGTGCTCGCGAAAAAAGCCCCTAACATGAGGCCCGAAGGTGATCGATTGGTTGATGATCGTGTCCAATGCCAGTGATTTCCGACTCCAGTCATCACCACGTATATGCCGTTGCTTACTTGGGACACCTGCTTCGTGACCGTCTCCCAAGTAGGATGCAATAGAGGCCCTAAGGTAAGCCTTTGATCCGCTCGTGTTCAGACCAATAGATCTACAGATTTTCTGCAGCTCGGCTTTTGGCCAGTACCATCGCTCAAACTCTGATTGAGACATCGACTTCGCAAATATAGGTCGAATTGGATCGTGCTCACACATAGGACTCTTGGGGACGGGTCTAGAGTCGTGCTTACGCTCTGGGTCGTCGATTAGTTTAACCATCGGTTCGGGCCTGTAGGTAACAGGCAGCGAATTTGAGACAGCGAACGCAGTTACCCCACCTTTATCTAGTGGACGCCCCCTGAACTATCCATTAATGTTGACGTCGTCAATATTTAATTTTAAGGTCTCCGTAAGTAAATGCTTAACCACCGACAGAGACCACTGGGAGCTTGGCGATGAACTCGCAAGTAGACAACAAACTGTTTGACCTCACCCGCGACGATGAACAGCGGATGAGCCAGGAAACAATGGAGCGCTTCGCGGCGAATGAGATTCGCGAAGTCGCAAAAAATGCGGACGAGGTAGGCGCTACACCAAGCAGTTTCTTCGAAAAAACGGCTGAGTTAGGACTCGCCCTGCTTCCAATTCCCGAGCCGCTGGGTGGCGCTGGCATGCTGCGCTCCCCGGTTTCCAACTCGCTCAACGCTCAGGATCTTGCTTGGGGAGACTTAGCTCTCGCCCTGGGAACAATAAGCCCGCAAGCATTTGTGAACACGGTTTTGGATCAGGGTACCGATGCGCAGCGTGAACAGTATCTACCTAAATTTTGCGATGGTCGGTTCTTGGCGGCTAGCACCGCCTTGATGGAGCCGCGCGCAACGTTTGACCCGATGGTGCCACAATGTACGGCTCGCCCCGATGGCGACGACTATGTGCTCAGCGGTGAAAAGTGCATGGTGCCGTTTGGGGAAAGTGCTGAATTGCTGCTTGTCATTGCCTACCTTGAAGACAATGGCCCACGAGCGTTTATTGTTGAGGGCAGCCCAAAGGGTCTGACACGAACGCGCGAGGAGCATATGGGCTTGCGGACACTCGAGCTCGCCACACTCCGTTTCGAAGACACGCCAGTTCCAGCATCCGCAATGCTGGGAGAGAAAGCCTTCGATTTGCGGCGTTTTGTGAGCTTATCCCGGATCGGATTGTGTTCGCTCGCCGTAGGATGCTGTCAAGGCGTGCTCGACTACGTCACCGAATATGTCAACGAACGCACAGCCTTTGGTGAGCCTATCAGTAACCGGCAGGCCGTCGCCTTCATGGTGGCAGACATGGCGATCGAACTGGATGCCATGCGGCTGATGACCTTACGTGCCGCTTCTCGAGCTGAGCAAGGTCTCGACTTTCATGAGCAAGCATTTCTTGCAAAAGTCGCTTGCGCGGAACACGCGATGAAAATCGGTACCAATGGGGTGCAGTTGCTGGGCGGACACGGGTTTTGTCGAGAACACCCCGTTGAGATGTGGTACCGCAATCTGAGAGCAATTGCGATTCTTGACGGCGTAGCCAGCGTTTAGGGAGGAACTTGTAATGATTCAGTTAGAAATTTCCGAGCAGCATCAGAAGACCTACGAAAATGCTCGGCTTCTCGCCGAGCACATGATGCGGCCCTACTCCAGGAAGTACGACAAAGCGGAGCATACTTTCCCCAAAGAAATGGAAGAGGTCAGTGCAATCCTTGCGCAAAATGCCAGTAAGCCCAGGGGTGACAAACCGGAGAAGGAATCCGAAACGGTAAAGAATGGCGGCAACATCGCGGCAGTGGTGGGCATGCAAGCACTCGCTTGGGGTGACCTTGGTTTGTTTCTTGCGATTCCGGGAAGTGGCCTAGGGAATGCGGCAATCAATGCCGTCGGAACCGCCGAGCAACGAGCTAAATTCGGTAAGACCTACGCAGCCATGTGCATCACCGAGCCTGGAACCGGCTCTGACTCAGCGAACATCAGCACAACGGCAGTGCGCGACGGTGATGAGTGGGTGCTCAATGGCGAGAAAATCTACGTGACGGCGGGACAACAGTCCGACACCTTGGTGGTGTGGGCGACCTTAGACAAGAGCCGCGGCAAAGCTGCCATCAAGTCCTTTATTGTTCCCAAAGGTACGCCTGGCTGTGAAGTCACCAGGCTTGAGCACAAAATGGGAATTCGCGCTTCTGATACCGCAGCGATCTCCTTTAGCGATTGTCGAATTCCCTTAGAAAATATACTGGGTAACGCGGAGATAGCCGTCGATGAGGAAGGAAGAAAGAAGTCCTTTGGCGGTGTCATGCAGACTTTTGATAACACTCGCCCACCGGTAGCTGCGATGGCACTGGGCATTGCGCGCGCAGCCTTAGATATGGCTCGCGATTTGCTCTCAAAGGAGGGTATTTTTCTCGATTACAGTACTAAGCCAAGCAATTGCTCGGCCATCGAAGCAGAGCTATACAAGATGGAGGCGGAGTTCGAAGGCGCTCGCCTCCTGGTTCTGAAAGCGGCTTGGATGGCCGACAACGGTAAGCCTAACTCCAAGGAAGCGTCGATGTGCAAGGCGAAAGCCGGTCGAATGGGTAACTATGTGACCCTGCGCTGTGTCGAACTCTGTCAGAGCCTGGGTTACAGCGAGCAGAACTTACTTGAGAAGTTTGCGCGAGACAGCAAGATCGTTGACATCTTTGAAGGCACACAACAAATCCAGCAGCTAATCGTTGCTCGCCAGGTGCTAGGCAAGTCATCGAGTGAACTGAAGTAGGTGTGATTGGCAACCCATGGGAAAAAGTCCCACTTCGGAAGTGCGTAAGTATCACCATGGCGGGCTTAAGCAAGTCCTTCTGGAAGAGACTGCTCGCATCCTGCGTGAAGAGGGCGAAGCTGCGTTATCTCTTCGGCGGCTGGCTTCGAACCTTGGTGTATCCCGAACTGCCCCTTACAATCACTTCAAGAACAAGGACGCGCTTCTCGCTGGCGTAGCCGAGGAAGGCTTTAGAAAGTTTGAGCGGGCCATGCGTAAGGTTCGACGCAAACATCAAGACAGCCCTGGGCAGCAGTTTTTCCGAGCTCTCGTCAATGCCTACGTCAACTTTGCGCTCAAGAATCAGGAGTACTACGACCTGATGTACAGCAGCAAATCCTGGGGGACTGAAAAACCGGAAGAATCGCTTCTGTCAACGGCGAGGCAGACTCTCCTAGACGACATCGCGAGAATGAAACGCGCGCAGGACGAGGGCCGAATTGCGAAACACGTGGATGTGACCGAGTTTTGTCGGATTTACTGGGGAACACTCCACGGAATAAGCCGACTTACCCTAGATGGTATTTACGCAAACGCGACTATTCGCAGGAAACTGTGCAACTCCACGGCCGATATGCTGTGGCAACAGTTGGATCCGGCCCAGGAAAAGTAGCGACGCTGGCACGTCTATCCGGAATGGATGGTGAACTAACTCGCGTATTGGACGACCGTAAAGGAAGACCCTTGCGCTCCCCGCGCAAACAGCGTGCAGCTTTCTTCGCCCCCAGTGAGCACTAACCGCGCTAAGTCCTCACTTCTCAAAGTCCGCTGCCAATCTCCGCAAACAACGGTGATCGACCAAACTTCATCGTTGATATCTCTGACTTGGATGATCTGACGGTATAGCCCTAATGAACCCACATAATGCTTCGCCCCGAACGGGCTTGCTTCAAGTACGACTTCCGTAACGAGTTCCTGCTCTCCCAACTCGTCCACCATTCCCTCGAAGTGCTGTTTCGCGAGTTGCGCACTCTTGGTCTCACCTCCCATCTCGATCAGCGCCGCTAACGTTTGCTGCGCATCTCCGATAAGAGCATTGCGCGCTTCATACTGGTACTTCTTGAACAGCGGAGCGAAAAAAGTCGGTTCTTGCACCAGCTTCTCGGGCATGCTTTTGTTGACCAAGTAAAGCGAATGCACAACATCCAGCCGAACATGCGCAGCATCGTAGTTCTCTGCAAAGTCGAAATAGCTAGCCCAGGCCAACTGAAGGTAAAGCTCGTCGACAAGACTTCGATGAGCCACTTTGTTCATATGCTTAACATGCTTTGACGCATCAGTTTCATCAGCGGCATCGATCGCCTCCCAGAATCGACGCCAGTCTTTGCGCAGCCCGCGCGAAACGCCGCGAGACTTCCCATTCATGTAAAACGTCATACTGTGATAACGCCGACTTCGTACAGGCTTTTTATCGATCTTTGCTGGCGAAAAAAGCGTGTTTCTATACTCTTTTATCAATGCCTTCTCGAAGGCTGCATCACCGGTCGAATACTCAACCGTGTGATCGCTCGTGGTCCCATCCGTGTTGACGTCAAAAGAAATGGTGACCCTGCCCTCTCGTGCACCCACACGAGCAGCGCCGGGGTAGATCATCGCCTCGGCCTTATCGAGCTTTACGGCAGAAACAAACTCGCCCGCAGCCGTCGCGCGAGCATAGGTCATGGCTAGGAGTGTGAGCGCCGGGGCCAGCAGCAAGAACCTGATGACGTTCTTTGCTATACGTCGCATAGATTTCCTCACTTGAGCTCAACAGTTTAAAGGAGACCACAGGCAATTAGTAAACATCAGCTCTTGAGTCCTTCTGATTCCCATCAATCTAGGAAGTTAGAAGGATGAACACCTTTCCAGGCTTAAACCAGCGTTCGAATACACCATTCTGAAATTTAAAGACTCGCAGGCGACAACTAAATCCCCTATTTTTGATTGACCTATCAACGACCGAATCAGACGGTCAGCTACGCAACGCACATTCATCTTAACTCCATTAAAGAGAGTTGCCTCAGCGATCGCCGGTGGCTCGGCGAGATTTAGCCTAGGAGATAGTTACCAGCCTTAACAGCAGCGGCGTCATCCTTCGCCATCAGCGACGAATATTGACACATAGACCGCACCGACCTAATCTCTCATTAATATTGACACCGTCAACTTAAAGCCTGGTATCAAAGCCAGCGTTGATCAGGTTACGATTTTGCTAAGCGTCTCCTCTGCCCTCGTAGAGAAG
>JBCCQO010000117.1:0-9032 GCA_039024595.1 Pseudomonadota bacterium
AGCTGGTCAGGGTGAGCCCCGCGATGCAGTCCTCGGTGCTCGGGGGCACTCCGTTAGGGTCTGCGTTGAAGGCGCTCAAGTGGGCCAGGGCCACTACCAGTTCCTTTCGGCTTCGTCTTCGAACTGATGCTCGATACGCGCAAAACCCAGGGTGCTTCCGAGTTGGAAGTTGTAAGTTGCAGTCGTGATCGTGGCAAGTTCGGGAATGCCTGCAGGTGTTTGACCCGACAGATCTGTCGGTCCGTCAACACCGAGCGCACCCTCGAACTCATCGTAGAGCGCATCCAGGTACGTTGCTGCAAAGGTAATCCGGAGGTTTTCCGTAGGCGCCCAGTTGATATCGAACTCAAAGCCGTCGACAGACTGCTTACCAGCGTTCGCCAGATTAAAGCCCGTACCGGAGAACACGTTTGACTGGAAACCATCGATCTCCTGGTCAAACAACGCTAGATTGAAGGCAACAGTATCGAACTCAGCCTTTAAACCAAGTTCGAAAACGGTGGATTCTTCAGGCCCCGCAAAACGAGTACCTGGCACCAGATTGGGTACCAGCAGTCCGGCCGCTTCGAGCGGTGGAACCTCGGCTGCAAAGGGTCGCGAATCGCGAGATAAATTCCAAGATGTTGCCTTAAATCCAGTACTCACACCACCGTATACGTTCATGTTGGGCGTGAGGTCGTAAGCCAAGCGGAAGGTGTAGGTCACATCTTCATCATCGGACGATCCATCTTCTACGCTGTTCGGAAAATTCTGGAACGGCGGTAAGAACTGCAGCGCCTGTAGCGGCTCGAAGGGGGTCCCTGCGAACGGTACGGAGGAGAATATATCGGTACTGACGATATTGACCGACACGTCTTTCTCAACCTGCGTGAAGTTCACCCCGAGCGTGGCCACCAGCCCGTCGGTGATTTCGTAATCAGCCTGGGCAAACAAAGAGAGCGTTTCGTCGTCCTGGGTGGATTGCTCATCGGGGAAACCAGTTCCCTCGGCAAAGGAAGCGCCCGCAGGAATGCCCAAGAATGCTTCTACAACGGCAATCGGGAACGGTGAGCCGAGGGCGGTAAGCAGACCATCGGCATACGGGCGGAATTGATCACCATAGGCGAAACGGCCGTCGACGGTAACGTCCTCCTGGAAGTAGTAGGCACCAACCATCCATGTAAGCGGGCCATCGCCGGCCGAGGTTAAACGAATTTCCTGAGTGAAAGTATCGATTTGCGTGTCGCTCAGGTTCGCCTGCGTTGGATCGACCAGCCTTGCGCTCGTGTAGTCGACGTCACCGAGTTGCACAAGGTCTAAGGTTCGGAAGGCCGTGATCGAAGTCAGGGTAACCGTATCGAAATCGTAGTCGACCTGCAAAGAAACGCCGCTCGTATCAATCTCGTTGCTCGGATCGAAATCGTAGAAACCTCGATAGGCGAAGGGTTCGTTAGGTACCAAATTCCCACCGAGAGCCCGCACGATATCACCGGTCGGCCCGTCTACCAGGTTGGCAACGCCGCAGCAGACTTCGTCTATGCTTTCCGCGTCGGCAATAAAACGCAGTTCAAGACGATCATTAGGGTTCCACAGGAGCTGGCCCCGGGCATTCCAACGATCGAGCTCATTCTGTTCCGTACCAAGTTCTAAATTGTCGTAGTAACCATCGCGCTGGTTCACAGAACCGGACAAGCTGAATGCGACGTTGTCGGACAGTGGCCCGGTAACATCACCCTTGACGATTATCTGGCTGAAGTTACCCGCGGTGGCACCCACGGAGCCGCTGTAGCCGGTCAAATCAGGCTTGGCAGTGACCACATTGATCACGCCCGCAGAAGCGTTTTTACCAAACAATGTTGACTGAGGTCCTCTCAGTACTTCAATGCGTTCTAGCTTTGGCAAGTCCGCCAGTGCACTACCTACGCGGGAGCGGTAAACACCATCCAGGAAAACACCAACGGAGGGCTCGATACCCGCGTTGTTCGCACCGTTGCCGAAGCCGCGAATGATAAAGTTCGTCTGGGCGCTACCCTGTAGCTGAGTCACGCGCAGGCTGGGGACAAGAGACTGCAAGTCCTTGATGTCCAGTACCTGAGACTGTTCTATCGCTTCAGCGCCCACCACAGAAACGGCCACAGGAACTTCTTGCAAAGTCTGCTGCCGCTTAGTCGCCGTCACAACGACCTCTTCTAAAAGGCCAGCCTTAGCATTGGCCTGTTGAACTACACCGACGGAAGCGATAGAAATCGCGAGCGCCAGTCCCTTGCGAGCAAAATCTTTTGTTTGATTAATCATGAGATTCGCCTTTTATTAGTCATAGTTATCAAGACAGTGCGAATTGTGTTCGCTGTTCACATTGCAGGTCAACGAATCATTAGGGGTGAGAAACGGGAAAATTACCCTTGCGCCAGCTGAACGCTTGGGGATCAAAACAGCGCCAGCCGGTCTCAGGTAGAATTTGAGCCTCGTTGATTGACGGAACATTGCCATGGCGAAGCGCGTCTACCTGTTTTCTGAGGGCGGAAAAGACGATCGCGACTTGCTCGGGGGTAAGGGAGCAAATCTCTGCGAGATGACCAGTCTTGGGCTACCCGTGCCCTATGGCTTCGTGATCACGACGCCTACTTGTCGCGAGTACTTTGACAACGGCAACACACTGCCGACGCTGCTAGAGCAGGAATATCGCGTCGCTCTCGATCTCGTTGAAAAGAAAATGGGCGCTCGCTTTGGTGACCCGGACAACCCGCTGCTGTTTTCCGTCCGTTCCGGTGCCCCGATTTCCATGCCGGGCATGATGAATACGATTCTGAATCTCGGAATTAACGATGAAATAGTCAAAGGTCTTGCCGAGCGAACCGGGAACGAGCGCTTTGCCTACGACTCCTATCGGCGCTTCATTCAAATGTTCGGCGACGTCGTTCTCGATGCTGATAGTCATGCCTACGAAGCGATCATCGAAGAACATAAAAAAGCGAAAGCCTACACCGCCGACACACAGATGAGCGCGGACGACTGGAGAGAAGTAATCGAGCGCTTTAAGGAGCTAGCTGACTTTCCGGAGGACCCGTTCGTTCAACTCAAGCTCGCCGTTGAGGCGGTTTTTCGTTCCTGGCACACGCCTCGCGCGAACGTCTACCGGGAAATGAACAACATTCCCAGCTCCCTTGGTACCGCCGTCACCGTTCAATCGATGGTGTTTGGAAACTTCGGCGAGGACTCTGGCTCCGGAGTGGCCTTCACCCGCAACCCCTCGACCGGTGTGAAAGAATTTTTTGGAGAGGTTCTGTTCAATGCCGCGGGCGAAGATGTGGTCGCGGGCATTCGTACACCCCAGTCGCTCAGTTATCTCAAGGAGCGCCAAGCCGCGGTTTACGATGAACTGTTCGAAACGCAGGCGCTGCTGGAAAAGCATTACCGCGATATGCAAGACATAGAGTTCACGATCCAAGAGGGACGCTTCTATATCCTGCAAACGCGCGCCGGTAAACGCACCGGTAGAGCCTCGGTGCGCATCGCGGTAGAGATGGTGCGGGAAGGACTCATCGACGAACGCGAGGCCCTATTGCGTGTGTCACCAGAGCACGTGCAATCCTTTCTGCATCCCATGGTGGACCCGAAAGCGAGTCGCGAGGTGGTAGCGAGCGGTCTACCGGCAAGTCCTGGCGGAGCGACTGGGCAAGTGGTTTTCTCCGCCGACGAAGCAGTTGAGGTTACCGCTGATGGTACCAGCGTCATCCTGCTTCGCCGCGAAACTACGCCAGAAGATATTCATGGCATGAAAGTCGCCGAAGGAATCCTGACCGAATTGGGTGGAATGACCTCCCACGCCGCTGTGGTTGCGCGAGGTATGGGGGTCTGCGCAATCACTGGCTGCGGCAGCCTTCACGTGGATGTCAACGCGGGAATCGCCACATCGGAGCAAGGGACCGTCATCAAACGAGGCGACACGATCACCCTCGATGGGGCAACCGGTGATGTTATGCTGGGAGACATCGCCAAGATCGAAGCGAGCACCTCCGACGACTTCCAGACCCTGCTGTCGTGGGCCGACAAGTATCGGCGCCTTAAAGTGCGCGCGAACGCAGAGACCCCGGTAGACGCGCGCAAGGCCCGAGAACTGGGGGCCGAAGGCATAGGTCTTTGCCGCACCGAACATATGTTTTTTGAGAGTGAGCGCATCGACCTGATGCGAGCGATGATCCTCGCCGCTGACAAGCGCGAGCGAAAACAAGCGTTGAGCAAACTAGGCGAGTTTCAGCAGGCGGATATTCTCGAGCTGTTTCGTGAAATGGACGGGCTACCCGTCACAATTCGACTGCTAGACCCACCGCTGCATGAGTTTCTGCCGCATACCTCAGAAGACATAGCCGCGCTGGCGGAACGCATCGCGAAGCCAGTAGATGAAATCAAAAGAGCGATAGAAGACCTGCAGGAAGTGAATCCAATGCTCGGTTTCCGAGGGTGTCGCCTCTCGGTTGTTTTTCCAGAAGTAACCAAGATGCAAATTCGCGCGATTATTGGTGCCGCGCTCGAAGCCAAAGAACAGAACCTCAACCCCTTCCCAGAGATTATGATCCCGCTGGTAGTGAATGTGCGCGAAGTGCGCCTGATAGGGGACATTATCGACCGCAGTATTCGCAAGCTTTTAAAGGAAAAAGCCGTTTCTCTGCGCTACAAAGTGGGAACAATGATGGAAACACCTCGCGCCTGCCTTGGCGCCGATCGGCTAGCCGGCGCGGTCGAGTTCATGAGTTTTGGCACCAATGATCTGACGCAAATGACCTATGGGTTTTCCCGTGACGACGCGGGGCGTTTCATCCCCCAATACCTCGACGCGAAACTGATCGAGAACGACCCCTTCGTATCGCTAGACACACGCGCCGTTGGTCGACTGATGAAAATGGCGATTCAGGAGTCGCGCGCGATAAAAAAGGGGATCAAATACGGCATTTGTGGTGAGCATGGCGGCGACCCAAACTCGATTCGCTTCTGCCATGATCTCGGTCTGGATTATGTGAGTTGTAGCCCCTATCGAGTTCCCGTCGCCAGAATCGCCGCCGCGCAAGCGCGCGTGCTCGCGGATCTGGATGTGTAGCGCCCGAGTAAAGCCACAGAACAAAGCACGAAAAAGATCAAACATTGAGAAATTCGGGACCAAGCGCTTATGGCCTTTAAGAACCGAGTAACCGAGTTAACCGGAGCCAAATTACCGATCGTACAAGCTCCGATGGGCTGGATTGCTCGCTCGCAGCTCGCCTCGGCGGTGTGCAACGCCGGAGGTTTAGGGATCATCGAAACGTCCTCCGGCGAATTGGACAACATCCGAGAAGAGATCAAAAAGATGCGTGATCTCACGGACAATCCGTTTGGAGTCAATATCGCGCAAGCTTTCGTTCGCGACCCGGACATAGCCCAGTTCATTATCGATCAGGGCGTAAGGTTCGTAACCACCTCGGCAGGCTCACCGGAGCGCTATACGGAACAGCTAAAAAATGCTGGCCTAACGGTGTTCCACGTCGTGCCCACCCTCAAAGCGGCCTTGAAGGCGGTCGAGTACGGAGTGGACGGTCTGATCGTCGAGGGGGGTGAAGGCGGCGGTTTCAAGAATCCTCAGGATGTTGCGAGCATGGTACTTCTACCGCTGGTTCGTTCCGCCGTAGAGGTGCCTATTATCGCTGCTGGCGGTTTCTTAGACGGATCGACCATGGCCGCCGCCTTTGCCCTTGGCGCAGAAGGCATTCAACTGGGTACACGTATGGTTTCCGCGGCTGAATCTCCCGTTCATGAGAATTGGAAAAGCGCCATCGTCAATGCGCGGGAGACGGACACAGTGTTCCTCAATCGATTCCAGTCTCCTGGGCTTAGGGCGCTGCGTACAGAACGTACGAGTGCGCTTGAAAAAGATACCGAGGCAAATAGCCTGGCCAATTTTGGCGATCCACAAGCGCTTTATTTTGGCGGGGACATGGAGGCTGCCATTGCGTTGACCGGACAGGTCTGCGGCCGCATCGACGCGGTAAAGCCTGTGGCAGAGATACTCAAAGAGATATGCGACGGCTTCTACGACACCTTGGATACACTTGGAAGACAGTACTCAGCATAGTTTTAGCCGCTGGTGAGGCGGACCTGTTCCGATAGAACGGCTACTGCAGAACCAATGCGGCGGAGCGATCGCCCCCGAACTAATAAACCGGAGCTAATGCACTAGAGCTAATGCACTGGAACTTAGGCACCGAAACTTATGCACTAAAAACTAGGGCCTCCACGTTATTGCCGCTACTAAGCTTGCTTGGATTGACCAAACACGGTTTGTGGCTCGCATAGCGAGTGTACCGTCAAACTCTCAACTGAGCACAATAAAGTTGCTCAAAAATCATCCAACTCTAAAGCTCTTACGTAAGAGGCTCTATATCAGTCACGCATTTTCATCCTCAGCCATGATCGATCGGAATATCGGCACGGCGGAGAGGCTCGTGCGCTTCGCGTTAGCCGTCATGCTCGTTGTTTGGATCTTTTACAGCGAGGGTTTCGGCGTTGTCCAGGCGCTTGCACTTGTGGCCTCCTTTGCCCTGCTATGGAACAGCATTTTTGCCCGCTGCTACCTCTGGAAGTGGCTCGGCCTGAACAGTTGCGAAGCCGACTGCGATCCGGAAACGCAGGATTGTTAGGGCGTTGTCGGCGCCAACCAGCCGTAACAGAAGATAGACAACAGGTCCTGTTGCCTAAAGCTTTTTCATAAGATCCAGAACGTAGGTCGTGGCTGCCGTCTGAACGTCAGCACAGCGTCACGCTTATGTCGGACGTCCTCTCTAAGAGCGACAGGCAGGAAGCACCGGGTGACGCATCACCGTGAGCTTTTTACCTCCGACGAGTTTTACTTCTGCTAAATGAGGAAGCGCACGCCACCGTCGCCATGCCTACCGAAGATCACCGATCTAAATCGACCGAAGTCAAAACCCCCGTTTTGTATTACGACGGCCAATGTCCGCTGTGCGCTGGAGAGATCAGCGCATTGGCGCAGCGTAGGGGCTCAGCACTTTGCTTGGTGGACGTACACAGTTTGCCTAAAGAGGGTTTACGCAATAACGGTGAGCATCTGAGCAAGGAAGCACTGCTGAAAACGCTTCATCTTCAAACCAGCCAAGGCAAATGGCTTACCGGGGCAGATGCAAACGTACACATGTGGGATGGCACGCGCAGAGGAAAAATGCTGACTGTGCTGCGTTGGCCGCTGCTGCGCCATCTTGTGGACATGGTGTATGGAATTTGGGCAGAGATCAGGTATCGACGTCTCTATGCTCAAAGTGTTCCTGAGTCTGCTAAGGCGCCCGAGGCAGCACCGTCGGGAGTCATCCAGGATCCTGAACACCGAGGCTAGCCAGTTATGCTGCTTACCGCCGCGGACATTCGCGCGCTGGATCGTCAGCGGCGCGCCGCGTTGATCAACTCCATAACTGGATTCAAGCCCGCTAACCTCGTTGGCACGGTGGATAAGGAAGGCAATACGAATCTCGCTATCATGAGTTCGCTGGTTCATATTGGAGCCGCACCGCCGCTTCTGGCCCTGGTGCTACGACCCGACACCAGCGAGCGCCACACCCTCACGAACATTCGAAACCTTGGTTCGTATACGATCAATCATGTGGCTAAAGCCTTTATTGGCGCCGCCCATCAAACCTCTGCACGTTATCCGAAAGATCGATCTGAATTCGCAGCCACGGGCCTAAGCGAACAGTGGCACCCCGGGTGTGCAGCACCGTTCGTAGCGGAGGCTGCTGTAAAAATAGGAATGCAGTTGGAGGAGGAACACGCGCTGCGTATAAACGGGACTCATTTGCTGATCGGATCGGTCACGCTTCTCGAACTTCCTGAATCGGCGCTAACAGAACAGGGGACACTAGATCCAGCACAGGCCGAGTCTACCGCGCTGGCAGGGCTGGATACCTACTACGAAGCTCGACGCCTACAGCGCTTCGCCTACGCTAAACCAGATACGGAACCGCAACCAATCGACTAAAGATCAGGCTGCAGCGTGCTACTATGACCAACTCGTTGTAGGTGTATTCGGGGGAGTAGCCATGCAAGCCGATCGAGATGATCGCATCAGCGACAGCGACGAACGCAGCCATAACGGCACACAGACCATCATTACCGCACTCGCGGCCCTAGTTCTCGCGGTAGGGGCTTATTTTTTAATGCCCGGCGATGCGGAGGACACCTCTCAGGAACCGCCGTTCGTCGAAACTCCGGTCACAACCGTCGAACCGGTACAAGCACCAACCCCTGAACCAGAAGCTGCCATTCAGGCAGCACCAGACATTCCCACCACCGAAGCGGAACCTTTGGAGGAAGCACCGCAAGAGCTGGTTGAAGAGGTGGCACCACCGCCAACGCCGGAAGAATTAGACGCGGAGTTCCGAGACGCTCTTAGCGACGCAAATATCGAAGCACAAGGCCCGCTACGGATTGCCGCCGCAGCGCCCTACCTGCTCGATCGTTTTGTCTCAAGCTTGGATCAACTAGCGCGAGGCATCGTACCGGGCAGGACATCCAACATCGAGCGACCGGCAGGTACATTCCCCACCACCCAAAGCGGGGTGAACTATGCAGTAGATCCGCAGGGCTACAGACGCTACGACTCCCTGGTGAGCGCAGTGATCAAGTTTGAACCAAGCAAGCTCGCTGAGTTTTTTCGTCGTAATCGAACGCGCTTAGAGGACGCCTACGCAGCCCTCGGCTACCCGCGCGATGCGATGGACAACACACTCATAGCCGCACTAGATCAAGTGATCGCGGCGCCGATCAGCGATACCCCACCGGAGTTGAAGAGCAAGGGCGCTCTTTGGGCCTACGCCGATGAGGGCTTAGAAAGCCGATCTGATCTCCAAAAGCAGCTTTTAAGGGCGGGCCCCGAGAACACAAGAAAACTTCAATCTTGGGCTAAGGAACTTCGCGCAGCACTTTTATCGTCTTAGTGACAGCTAGTATCGCTGTCGTATCGCGCTGATATCGTCCGAGTGAATATACGCCTACTGTATGAGCTGCACGGGCTG
>JBCCQO010000118.1:0-8983 GCA_039024595.1 Pseudomonadota bacterium
GGTTCAGGAGGTTGGATGGGGAATCCTGCGGCGCTTTGAAGGCAAGGGGTATGCGTTGGAGGCGGCCGTCGCTTCAATAGACTATGTTTTCTCCACTCTGGGCTGGCCTACCGTCTCGCATCTAATTGCCGAAGAAAATACTCGCTCTCAGCTTCTTGCCCAGCGACTGGGAGCCACTCCCAGAGGTGAGTCGCGCATGCCCGGTATTCTCGAACGGTGGCAGGTTACCGAATGGCGTCAGGAGAAAGAGAGCTGGCTCGAAAATCGCGAGCAGTTCGCCGACCTCGTCTAGTTTTTTGCTACGGAAGTGAGACGCTTACTGGTTGTTGTTGTCGCCGATACTGGGAGGGAGTCTGGGCGCAGATCGCTTTGAACGCCCGATTGAAGGGGCCTATTGAATTGAAGCCGCTCTGCAACGCGATACTCAGAATTGAATCCTGATTCTGTGAGTCAGCGAGCAGGTGCCGAGCGCGATCGATCCGAAACTGGTTAATCATCTGGTTAAAGTTTCGGTAATTCAGCGGACCGGTGATGGCTTGGCTTAGCAAATAAGGTTGAACATCCAAACGCTGAGCTAAGTCTTCTACCTTTAAATCCGGCTCGGTAAAACATTCGCTAGTGCCGACTAAACTCAAGATTCTCTTTGCGAGCGCATCTTCCGCCAGCATTGCGGCGGCGTCTTTAGTTTTGCGGCGCGGTCTTTGTTCCAGAGGCAGCTTTTCTCTATGCAGGGTGGCGGCAGCGAAGCCGACGATTGCGAGGAGTGCGCAGGCAACGCGAATCGGATCAACCAGCGCTGCGATCGCGTCCGACTCGCTTACCCCACCCATCCATAGTACCGATGTGCCCATTAGCAGGCCGTAACCGGCGGCGAACGCCAGGCGAAAACGCTGTTCTTGCTCCGACTGCTGAGAGAACTCATTGCTCAGCGGTTCAACGAGTGCGAGTAGAAGCGCTACGGAGCTTGCCAGCCTATTGGTGTTTTCCAGTATGCGAAGCAGCTCAATGCTGAGTGCGCCATGCGGCGTCCGCCAATACAGTACCTCCGCCGCGGCGTGACTGGCGACAATGAGACCGACTACCACCCAGCACCAGACGGCGATCGGCTCTCGACCGTTGTGGAACAAGCTTCGAGCCAATAACCAAGAGATTCCGCAGGACGCTCCTCCCAGAACGCCGAATACTGAATGTATCGGTTCTTGATTCAGGAAGAAGTGGGAAGCCATGAACGCGGTGATGGACATCGCCAGTGCGGTGAAAAGCACCTTTGTTGCTTTCCTCACGGTGACCGCTCGCAGACGGAAGCTCATAGACAGCCAAAGCAGAGCGCCGAGTGTCAGAGCCAACCCATAGAAACTATGGCTGTCCATCAAGCTGATCCCTCTTGAAGAAGCTGCCTTGAGAAGCGTTCTTCCTCAGTTTCGACGATCGCTTTTTTGCCTCAGCCGAACTTTCCAAGTAAGCCGGACTTTTCATGTTAGCCGAACTTTCCTTGCACACTTCGTCCCCTGCTACGCACGATTCATCGACGAAACATAGCCGATTTTCAAAACGGTAAGACAAAAACGCGTCCAAGCGGGCACTTTTAGCGGCGAGCAACAGGCTATCTTGGAGCAAAGCTTGATGAATCCCGTTTTTGCCTCTGCGCAAGCCGATCGCAGCGACCCGTCTTTACCTTCACCTCACCCGATATTAAGCAAGAGCGTCCGCTCCTGGTTTGCGGTTGCAATGCTTGGCCAATTGGCTTTTGTTGGCTTCATCGCGCTCTTTTACGGGCTACGTACTGCCCGTGGAGAGTTTCAAGCCTGGGACGATAAACCCCTGATTGAGGGCTACACCGCAGGGGACTTGCTTGGCAATCTGGTGTTCATCACCCATGTGCTAACGGCAGCGGTCATCACGCTGGGCGGTTTACACCAACTCCTGCCTGCGTTGCGCAACCGCTGGCCCATCTCTCACCGAATTGTGGGTCGCGTCTTTGTTGCAACCGCGTACTTTATGGCGTTCAGCGGGCTCTGGCTGTCTTGGATTCGCGGCACAATGTTGTCCACAGTCTCTGCCTTCGCCACCACTGGCAACGCGCTGCTGATTCTCTGGTTCGTAACAGCGGCCTGGTTCTTCGCGATGCGCGGGTCAATTGCTGTGCACCGCCAGTGGGCCCTGCGTGCTTTTGTTGTGGTCAACGGCG
Source organism: Pseudomonadota bacterium (assembly GCA_039024595.1). Classification (GTDB taxonomy): domain Bacteria; phylum Pseudomonadota; class Gammaproteobacteria; order Pseudomonadales; family Halieaceae; genus Congregibacter. The sequence goes on from JBCCQO010000118.1 coordinate 2,189, forward strand.
TGTGGTTCTTCCGCATCGGCATTATGGCTTGGATTTTGATTAATCAAGGGCCTGTGGGTATGGATAAAACGCTTTCTGGACCTGCCGACATCGCCATCAGCTTCGGCAGCTACCTTCTGCCGCTAGCGCTGCTTGAGCTGTATTTTCTTGGGCAACGCTCGCTGAGGCGACACACTCGAGGTCTTGCCTCGGCCGGTCTGCTGGCGGGAACTGCAATCACGGCCATAGGTGTCTTCGGCGCTGTCGCCTTTATGTGGGCACCTCACCTGTGAGGCTCGCGCAGCGCGGGCTCACCGCACCTACGGGCGGACCTGCGCGGCGCTTTCATTGAGGCTCCGGTGCTTCTCCGACGAGGAAGTTATCCTTCTGGTCAAGAGCCGCTTCGGCTGGCTTACTAAAACCTGTATAGTCCTCGCCCCTCGAAATTTAAGCAGGTCTATCAGCGGATGTATTCAAGTACCCGTGGGCTAGTGCTCGCATCAACCTTCGCTCTCGCGAGCGCCGCCTTGCTGTCAGCGTGTAATCAAATACCAAAAGGAGACACGGCTTTGTCCCAGACAGAAGCTCAACAACCGCCCGTTGCAAAGATCGACAACGTAGTCGATACGCACTGGGGAGTGGAGGTCCAAGACCCTTATCGCTATATGGAGGAGGTTGAAGACCCCTACGTCCGCGAATGGTTTGAAGGTCAGGCTGCCTTTACCAAGCGTACTCTTGAGGGCCTTCCCAAGCGCGAAGAGATTTTCGAGCGCTTGCAAGAGCTCGATCAAGGCGCGCCGTATAGTACGTCTGGTGTTAAGCAGCTCGCGAATGGCGATGTCTTTTACCTGCGTCGAGAGGCGGGTGGAAACTTGGCAAAGCTGTATATAGATCCGGCGGGGGAAGAAGGGCCGCGCTTACTTTTGGACCCGGAATCGATTGGTGAGAAAGGCGATCAGCATTACTCAATCGCTAGCTATCAGCCATCTTGGGATGGTGCCTATCTGGTTTACGGTCTAGCTCAGGGAGGCTCCGAGGAAACGACCTACTATGTTATGGACCTGGCTAATGGTGAGATCCTTGACGCACCACTGACCAATATCGAAACGGCCTATAACGGACCTCAATGGACCCAGAACAACGCAGGTTTTTACTACAGCAAGCGTCGCGATTTACCCGAGGATGCACCCGATACGGAAATCTATAAGCAGACTGCCGTCCGGTTCCATAAGATCGGGACCGCCCCAGCGGATGATGCTCTAGTCGCCCAATACGGACTGTCTGATCGCCTCCCTCTTTTGACAACAGATTTTCCCAGTATTGTGATTACACCTGGGTCTGACTACGCGGTCCTGAAGGTAAAGCATGGCGATAACAACGAAATATCGCTTTACAGCGCGCCCCGGCAAAACCTTCTCGATGGTGACATACCCTGGCAGCCGATCTGCGTTGAGGCAGATCTGGTAAAAGACTTTGCGGTAGTCGGAGCCGACATTTACTTGCTGTCCGCTCAGAATGCGCCGCGTTTTAAGCTGCTAAAGACTCCACTCGCGGAGCCTAGTTTTGCGAGCGCTGAAGAGGTTATTTCGGCCTCAGATCTGGTGCTCGATCAACTCGCGGCGGCGCGCGATGCCCTTTACGTAGAGGTTAAAGAAGATGGCGTGAACAAAGTCATGCGCTTGGTGTCGGGACAAGAGCCCAAGATCCTCGCGACTCCTCGCGGTGGCGCTGCCTATCTTTCATCGATCTCACCAGCCTTGGACGGTCTTCGAGTGTTCGAAACAACCTGGATCCAGGGTGGGAAGCGCTATCACTATGACCCCGCGAACGATACGTTCGCTGATGACGGTTTGGTGCCAACGGGCAAGTTTGACGCGATGGAAGGTTTCGTCGCGAAAGAGGTCTTGGTTACGTCTCATGACGGCGTAAGAGTGCCTTTGTCGATCCTGCATCGAGCCGATTTGAAACTGGATGGGAACAACCCTGCGATTGTCTACGGCTATGGCTCCTATTCAATTTCTATGGACGTGGTGTTCTCACCGATTCGTATGGCATGGCTAGAGCAGGGCGGTATCTTCGCTGTAGCCCACGTCAGGGGTGGCGGTGAGTATGGCCAGGAATGGCATTACGCCGGTCGTATGCAAAACAAACCCAATACCTGGTTGGATCTAATTGCGAGTGCGGAGTATCTGGCGCAAGAGGGTTACAGCTCACCACAGCACATGGCCCCTATGGGCGGATCGGCGGGCGGCATCCTGGTGGGACGCTCGATAACAACGAGACCCGATCTGTTCGGCGCCGCCGTCATACAGGTCGGCATGCTCGACGCTATTCGCGCCGAGACAACGACCAACGGCGTGCCCAACATTAAGGAATTTGGAACTGTCACAGAAGAAGACGGCTTCAAAGGGCTGCTCGCGATGAGCGCCTATCACAGCGTAGAAGACGGCGTGGATTACCCTGCGACCCTACTCACCCACGGGTTTAACGACCCTCGGGTAAATCCGTGGATGTCGGGGAAGATGGCCGCCCGCATGCAGGCCGTGTCCAACGGCGAAAGCCCGGTTCTCCTTCGAATCGACTTCGACTCTGGGCATGGTATCGGCTCAACTCGAAGCCAGGTACTTGAGCAGTACGCCGATATCTACAGTTTTCTGTTGGCACAACTTTCTGCCGGTGGTAATTGATCGCCGGTGTGCACGCCCGGATTTTTTAGCCGCACTTGACCACCGGCGTGCCTGATCTCCCCAACAGGACCAAGACGGCACCGTTACTAGCAAATCGGTGCCGTCTTTTTGTGAGGCGCAAGTAGCGGGGTGTGAGGCGCAAGTAGCGGCATCTTACTGCTCCCGCTAGCTTTGGCGCCTACGCGAATAGCCAGGTCAATGCACAAACGCAAGCCAAGAGTAGGCCTACGCAAGCCAAAGCAAGCCAACAAAAGACGCCCTCTGTTGGAACCGGTAAGATCCTCGAAGGTCCTAACTAGCTAGTGCATTTGAGCTGGATTGCAGCTATCAAACATTCTGCCGCAAGGCTTCCCGCCGTCAAAAGTCTTACTGCCGGTACAGGCAATCGCTCTATTTTCCGCCGTTTCTTTTTCCTCCCAAGAGCGACCTATCTGATTCTATCCCCAGTTCTCTGGAGCACCCTGAGTGTGGCGGATGAATCGAATGGGCTAGATCTCAGCGCTAGCGCACAGCTCGATACCATCGAGGAGGTTCGCGTGATTGCCAACAAAGTTGGGTCGGATGTGAATCTGTACATCGAACCCGATTTCGTCCTGGGCCCAGAGATTATCCGAGGTTTGGCAGTGAATGACCTAGAAGAGCTGCTCAACGAACTGGAACCAGAGCTAGAAGGTGGAAGAGCGCAGAGTAATGGCAGGCGAGTGATCTTGGTAAACGGTCGGCGTATCGCGGACTTTCGAGAGATTCGAAGCTACCCCCCTGAGGTCATCGCTCAGGTAGAAATTTATCCGGAAGAAGCCGCTGCACAGTATGGTTTTCGTGCGAATCAGAAGGTCGTTAACTTTATTCTTAAGGCCCGGTTTCAGGCCTATACCAGCCGTCTAGCCAGCACCGGCTACGGTGAGGAGGAATCGGGAGAAGGCGGTGAAGTGTCCCAAGCAGACCTTGGATATCTTCGTGTGCAGGGCTCGGATCGGGCCAGCATAGATCTGAACTATGATGCGCAAAGTCCGCTGCACGACTCAGATCGAGAGGTTCCTGCTCGATCACGCAATCGGCCGGGCAGTCTAGCGGGTAACGTATTTTCGACCAGCGGCGAGCTGTCTCCCGAGCTATCGGCCATTGTGGGTGTTCCTGTTCAAGCCGCTACGCTACCGTCGGATACCTCAGATCTGTCGCTGGCGAGTCTAGTGAACACGGCAAATGCGCCTGAAGTCACTGATGTCCGCCCCTTCCGAACGTTGCTGGCCGACCTTAGCGAGTCGACGTTCGCTGGTGCGTATAGCAAGTTGTTTGCGGACCGCGTCACGGCAACGCTGTCCGCCGATTTTGAAGAGCAAGATCGAATCACTTCACAAGGTTTAGGAGAAGTGTCTTATCGGGTTCCTGCGGATCATCCCAGTTCTCCGTTTTCGACAGACGCGCTCTTTGTACGCGTGCTTCCCATCCCCCTGGAACGGACACAGGAGCAAGTCAGTTACCGCTTTAACGCAAGCTTTCTCACTGCGTGGAGAGGTCTTGATCTCAGCTGGTTATCCTCTTATCTCATTGAAGACAGAGAGGCCAGTACCTTGCGTGGGCTAGCGGTCGGCGACTTCATCGATCAGGTGAACTCGCTAGACCCGGCGATCGACCCTTTCAATCCCGGTTCAGCTGTCGTACCTCAGGTGCAACTTGACAGTGCCCGCAGTTCTACCTGGTCTTCTGAACTCCTAGCGCGAGGTGTACTCAGTGATCTAGCTAGTGGACCTGTGCAATTTAGCGCAAGGGCACAGCTTCGCGGCGAGGAGCGAAGCGCAACTACCTTGTTTGACGCTAGTGAAAACTTCAGTCGGGTGGAGAGAAACGTGACTGAGCTGCGTCTGAACGTTGATGCGCCTCTCTACCGTAGCCCGGCAAATGCCTGGCTCTCCCTCAACGTAAATGGCGAGTTAGCCGAATACAGCGACTTTGGGCTTTTGTCGAGTTTGAGCGGGGGTTTAACCTGGCGACCGTCCAAGCGCTTACGACTGTCTGGTTCACTCAGTCGTGAGGAAATCGCGCCGAGCGTAGAACAACTCGGTATCCCCATTACTCGGGTGCCGAACCGACGTACATTTGATCTTGCTACCGGTACGACCACGGAGGCGATCGAAGTCAGTGGGGGCAATCCCGACCTTAGGGCCGAACAGCGGCAGGTGCTGAATCTGAATGGGCGACTGACGCTACTGCGCCAGCCGAATGTTCAGCTCACGATGGACTATACGCGATCGCTGTCGGAAGACCCGATACAGCGCTTTCCTCAGCAAGGCATCGAAGTGGAGCAAGCGTTTCCAGAGCGCTATCTCCGAGACGAGCAAGGTACGCTTATCGAGTTCGATACGCGACCTATAAATCTGGATGAATTGCGACGAAACGAGTTTCGATGGGGCCTTCGCTTCTGGCATCAGTGGGCGAAAAAGAAAGATCGAAGGGGTGAGAACAGCCAGCGGGAGAAGGTTTCAGCGAGAGATACTGCTGGTAGCAAAAGTGGCGCTAAGCAACGAAGTCCTAGCAAACGCAAGACGAGCGAAAGAGGCGCAAGACTCCGGCTAGCGCTCAATCACTCGGTAACCCTCGTCGATAATTTAACGTTCGCATCTGGTCAGGAAACCATCGATCTTATCGGCACTGCAAATGCGGGACGTCCACGAGACGGTTCCCAACACCAAGTCACTTTGCGTGGATCGCTCTCCTACCGCGGTTTTGCCGCTCGACTCAACACCTCCTGGCGGGAAGCAACGGTTGCCTCGTCAAGCAGAGCGGGATCTCTACGCTACGGTAGTTTGCTGAGCGGTGATCTTAATCTGTCCTACACTTTTGGCCGGAGCGCACCGTGGGTTGATCGGATGCCCTTCTTTGAAGGCACCCGTTTCAACTTCGCGGTCTATAACCTTTTCGACACCAAGCCGTCTGTCGAGGATCAGTTCGGCCTTGCTCCGCTCGGATTCACGGCGGACGAGCTAACCCCGCGCGGACGACATTTCGAGCTGGCGATACGCAAGGTTTTTCAATAGCGGTAAGACCTTGCGCCGGTACTTACCGGTCCCACCGTGAGAGCGGCTCGCCTAGTCGGGCGCTGTTGCAATCACTCCCTGTTGCGCAAGGGTAGCCACGTTCGTGTACTCGGTGATCGCTTCGATCTTGCCCTCTGCTAGGGCGATTTTGAAAACGTAACGATTCTCATAGGGACGGCCGCTCGCAGCAACACGAAGCCGGCCTTGTGCTTCTATCCAAACTGTTCTTCCGTCGTCCGTAATCGAATAGTGTCGATTCACGAACACTAGATTGTCATAAGTAGCTAGCGCGCCTTTCACATATAAAGACGCCGGGAATGATCGTATACCCGCGTCGCTGGCATCTCCATTTGGATTATAGGGTGCGTGCAGCATTGCCTCAGGCGCGAGTAGCGATAGCGCCAGCTCCTCGTCTTCGCGCTCAAGCGCTGCAAAAAACCTGTTTGCGATCGCCTCCACGTCCCGCCCGCTGTCTTTATCGGCATAAGCGAAACCCGTCCAAAGACTACCGCTTAGGAGGGCCACGCTAAATGCCCGTAAAGTCATTGAAAGCGAATCTAAGTTGCTCATAGCTGTATCCTCATTCTGTCGATCGGTGGCGTAGGTGAAATAGTGCGCACTAATTTTGAGAAGGCGCCGTTGCGGCCGAAAACGCTTCTATGGCCCAGGACTGAACACGATCTAAGGCGTTGTCCATTAGCGGGCGCATATCGCTATCGACAAATCGCTGAACGAAAGGGCGTTTATAGGCTGCATTCGGCATGAGCCGGTAGGTCCAAGTCAGCTTCGCGCCGCCATCTTCCGAGGACTCCCAAGCTTGTTGGCCAATTGCGTAGGAAAGGTTTCTTCCTGCAGCACTCGTGTAGTTCCAAACCTGATAGCGAAAAAGCGTCGGGAAGTTGTTTTCTAGAACCCGCTCTAGCACGTAGTGCCCATCGGAAAATTCAAGCCGGCGAACGGCGTTTACATCGGGCCAATCACCTTTCAGCACGACCACAGCCACCGGTTTTTTGATGCGATCTGTCTCTTCCATAGCCGCAACAATTTTCGAGTCTTTCTCAATCCAGCGGCGCAAAGGAACCAAAGGGGCGCTA
>JBCCQO010000119.1:0-8938 GCA_039024595.1 Pseudomonadota bacterium
AAAAAGTGGAACGGGCGGAAAAAAGAGCTGAAGGTTAGCTCGTCAACCGAACGGTGATATCCCTACGGTCCTGCGAAGAGGTCGATCCTGGATCGTTGAGCCTATCTATAGCGCGGCGCTTATGGACCCGGTTGAGTCTTGGTTAGGCCGTATAGGCCATAAAAGAGCCTCAAGCAATACGCTCTTTTTGGTGAGTTGCCACGTCTCCAAAGAGCGAAAACAAAAAGAACAATGAAGGCCCTAAGGCAAGGTTGTTGTGGGGCCAACGAAAGATTAACAGTGAACAACACTCTCCTTAAGAGAGTGTGTGGTGGAGAGTATTTGTGTCAAAGAACAAGCGCTTTGCGGTGTTCGGGAATCCGATCAAGCACAGTCGATCGCCGTTTATTCATACCGCGTTCGCAAAGCAAACCGGCGTCAAACTTGAGTATCGTGCGGTACGAGTGGAGCGGGGTGATTTTGAGCGGGCAGCTCGGGCATTTTTTGCTGCCGGTGGTAGCGGCCTGAATGTCACTGTCCCCTTCAAAGAAGAAGCCTTTGCGCTTGTTGACTCGCTGAGCAAACGGGCGCAACGGGCCGGCGCCGTCAACACGATTTGGCTGGACTCGGATGACAAACTCTGCGGTGAGAACACTGATGGTGTCGGCTTGGTCCGAGACATGGTCGCTAACCTCGGCTGGCGCTTGCAAGGCAAACGGGTCCTGGTGATCGGTGCCGGTGGGGCCGTTCGTGGACTCTTAGAGCCTTTACTCGCCGAACAGCCCGCTCAGGTCCACATCGTTAACCGAACAGAAGAGAAAGCGGACTTGCTCGCTTCTGAGTTTGCGTCCTTAGGCTCAATTTCGGCTAGTGGCTACGACTCGCTACCTGCGCAAAGCTACGATGTGATCATAAACGGTAGCAGTGCGGGTTTTGCCAACGAGGCGCCGCCCATACCAAGCGTCGCGCTCGCAGAACGCTGTTGTTGTTACGACATGCTGTATGGCAACGAACCCACCGCATTTATGCGTTGGGCAGCCCAGAACCTCGCCTGGGCCGTCAGTGACGGGCTAGGAATGTTAGTTGAGCAAGCGGCGGAAGGGTTTCACTGTTGGCACGGAAAGCGTCCCGACTCACAGGTCGTGATACAGGAATTGCGAGGAGTGCTGGCTGCGGCAGCCTAGCCTAGCCGTGGGCTCATTCCGCCTCTAATGACCGGATGTGCTCGTCCTTCAGGCGCACGTAATTACCAGCGGTGTAGCTAAAGAACGCATGCTCCGACTCGGTGAGTGCGCGTATTTGTCGCGCGGGTGTTCCCGCGTACAGGTAACCCGTTTCCAAGGTTTTTTTGGGCGGCACTAGTGCCCCTGCGGCGACAATGACCTCGCTTTCGATGACGGCACCATCGAGTATCACCGCACCCATGCCAATCAGAACCCGGTCACCAACCGTGCATCCATGCACTGTTGCGTTGTGGCCGATCGTGACTTCTTCACCAATGGTGAGTGGCCAGCCCCCCGGATTGAAATCACTGGGATGAGTGATGTGGAGCACCGAGCCGTCTTGCACGCTACAGCGATCTCCGACACGGATATGATGCATATCGCCACGGACGATGGCTCCTGGCCAGACGGAGACATCGTCTCCCAAGCGAACATCACCAAGTACAAGCGCTAATGGATCAATAAGAACCCGATCACCGATTTCTGGCGTATGTCCTCGAAAGCTTCGAACGCTGGTTGTGGTGTAATGCGGCCGCATGGTGTTTTTCCTAACAATCTCGACCGCCATTGGGCCACAGGAGAAGGGTACGAGGAAAGTACGAAGGAACTACGGAGACGAAGCCCAGGCCCGCGTGGCGGTCCCAGGGCGTGTCTAGTCGGTTTTTAAAAGACCTCGGGCCAACCTTTTTATGGTCATTAAAAGTCAGTTGTCAAAAGCAAATTTTATATGAGTAGTAAGCCGACACGCCGTCGATTTATTGCCGGAGCCGTTTGTCCGCGTTGCGCCGAAATGGACAAGATTGTGATCAATCTAGAGACTGATCGACGCGAATGCATTGCCTGCGGTTTCAGCGAAGCGAGGCCTGAACCCCCGACACAGCAGGAGATCCAGACGAGGGTGAATCGTGCGTCCGCAAGAATGGTGGAGACCAAGGCAGAGGTCGTCAGGCTTCTCGACCCTTCTGCGTTAGGGAAAGCCACCGATCCCGAAGAGTAAGGCGCGCGAAAACGAGACCCATAGAGATCCCCCGTGCGGTGTTAAACACGGTGAATGCAAACCAAAGACCCGTGTTTTCGAGCGTCTGAGTAAGCCACCAGCACGGAAGGTAGACCGCAAACACGCTGAATAGCATACAGAACATCATCTCTCGCGTAGCCCCAGCACCGATAAATACGCCGTCTAAAAAATAACTGGGAGCTGCCGCGAGAGGCAGCAGTATCAGCCACCATCCTTGGGCGGCGAACACTGCTTGAACCGGTGCTAAATCGCTGAGTTGGGGAAGCAGCCAAGGCAGCAAGACCGCTATAGATAAGCTGATCATTACGGCGGTTCCAGCAATCCAGGAGCCACAGTAAATGGTCGCCGTATAGAAGGCGTTGCGTTCTTTCGCGCCAAGCGCCTCTCCCGTCAGAGCTTCTGCCGCGTAAGCAAAGCCATCTAAAGCGAAAGCAGCGAGAAGCAGGAACTGAACCATAATCGTATTCGCCGCAACGATATCTACCCCTAGCTTCTCACCGGACGCCGTAAAAAAAGCAAACGCGAACAGCAGCGCCAGAGTGCGCAACATGATTTCTAGATTTGAACGCAGAAGGCGTTTGTAGGCATTTCTATCGAAAACACGAGTCTTTGTGCTAAGTAACCGCTTACTAATCGCCGAGCCCAAGCCGATCAGCGCGATGAAGAGTCCGAAATACTCCGAGAGCACGGTCGCGTAAGCGGCACCTGCGCTGGCAAGTTCGAGTCCAATGATGAAGACGAAATCCAGCAGGATATTCATCAGGTTGGTACCAGCAACAATCGCCAGAGGCCAGCGGGTGTTTTGTTTGCCAATAAACCAGCCCACAACCACGTAGGTCAGCAAAACCGCCGGTGCTCCGAACAGTCGCAAATCCATGTAGCGCCGGGCTACGGGAGCTATTTCTTCGCTCGGATTCATCAACGACACGCCAACAAGTGCGACCCAGTGCTTGCTGGCAAACAGCAAGGTACCGATCGCTAGGGCGAGAAGCCCAGCGCGAAGCATCGCATCGATTGCAGAGTCTTCGGTGCCTGCGCCGCTGGCGCGAGCAACTTCCCCAGTCGTTCCCATGCGCAGGAAACTGAAGCCCCAGTAAAAGAACGAAAGGGCGGCACCGCCTACCGCCACGCCAGCAAGCTCCACCGCGTTATCGAGATGCCCAAGCAGGCTTGCATCGACCAGGCCCAGCAGCGGTATCGAAACGTTAGCCAATATCGCTGGCCAAGCGATCGACCATATTTTGCTATTTAGTTGTTTATCGAACACTAGATCTAGTGGTCTCCCTTGTCCTTCACGCGCTTCCCGTTAAATCGTCTAGCTAATTGAAAAAACTGAGGTTTTGTAGGTTTATTGTCTTGCTTTCGTTATAATCGCCCCGCGCCGGGGAACACCATTGCTTGTGGCAGTGAAAAACCAACAATAAACCTGGCGTTGCTGAATAAGGTCGCTCCGGAGGGGGCAACAGCCCGTTCAGCGAACGCTGAGCAAACACTCAGCAATGACTGATTAATTTACGTTACTTCGGTAACGGTCGGGTACGAGTTGAATGAGACTCCTACCCGTTGTGTGACGGTGCTGCTCGGAAGCCGTTAAAGATGTCTAAGAGCAGTGTCGACAATTCGGGGGATCCAGCGCCAGCGATGGCTAGCCTTGGGACGTCACCTCGCAACTCAATGACCCTGTTATTTTCGGGCGTGTTCAGGTTTGTGGCGCACTATAAGGCCACCTAAAAAGGTCACCTTAGGTAAAAGGTGACCGAGGGTTGAGCTCTGGCTCTTCCGGAACACACCGCAAACCTCTCGAGACCGCGCGAGTTTCGAGAACATCGCGAGACTAACGCGAGCGAAAATAACCAGGAAATCGGCGAGACGCTGTGAGACGTCTTTTCAGGCTGAGCTATTAAAACGCCAGTCGATTAACCTCGTTTGTGTTTTTTGTTGTGGGCCTGTGGGACTTGTTAAGAGCCCGGTTGAAAGCTTTGTTGTGGCCGTTTTGTGTGCTTTGTCGTGTTCCGTATGTCGTGCCACACGTTCCACTGAAGCTACCAGTAGGTACAACAGCAAAAACAACGACGCAAACGACGTCAACGACTCAAACGTGAAGGCGCGCTAGACCATCCCGACGGATGATTGATGTTTGGACTGGCTGCTTTTAGGTACGCCGCCTTCCAAGCGTCATCGAGTGCGCCTAGCGCATTCCCGCGCGGCCCGTGAGGGTCGGCGGCGTGGCCAAAACAACAACAACAGACAATTCAATTAACGAATCAACATCAGATTGATGGAGACTTGGTGATGCAGGCAAGAACCAAGGGGGCAATCAAGCGGTTACTACAGATCGCTTTGAGCGCCGGAGCAGTCACAAGCGGCCTTACGCTAGCGGAGGAAGCCGCTCGTAGTTCGGTCAATATGAGCCCCAGCGTAACAGCGGTGGGTAACTCTATTTTTGATCTACACATGACGATCTTGTGGATCTGCGTCGCTATCGGTGTCGTGGTGTTTGGCGTCATGTTCTACTCGATCATCTATCACCGTAAGTCTCGCGGCATCGTGCCGGCGCAGTTTCACGAGAGCACCAAGGTGGAAATCGCCTGGACCGTGGTGCCCTTTTTCATTTTGATTGGTATGGCGGTTCCGGCCACGTCAACGTTGCTCGAAATCTATGATTTTGAGGACTCGGAGATGGACATCCTAATCACCGGTTACCAGTGGAAGTGGAAGTACGAGTATCTCTTCGAGGACGCGGAAAACGTTGCTTTCTTCAGCAATCTGGCGACTCACCCCACCGAGATCTACAACGTCGCCGAGAAAAACGACAATTACCTTTTGGAAGTCGATGAGCCAATCGTTATACCCGTGAATACTAAGGTCCGTTTTCTTGTGACCGCTAATGATGTCATTCACGCCTGGTGGGTACCTGAACTTGCCGTCAAAAAAGATGCCATTCCTGGTTTTATTAACGAAACCGCGACGATCGCTCGTGAGGAAGGAATCTACCGCGGCCAGTGCGCTGAGTTGTGCGGCAAAGATCACGGCTTCATGCCTATCGTCGTAAAGGTTGTGAGTCAGGAAGAATACGATGGCTGGATAACGGAGAAGCAGGCCGAAGCGGCAGAGGTTCGCGCGCTAATGGAGCAGAACTTTTCCATGGATGAGCTCATGGCTCGTGGCAAAGAGGTCTACAACACTGTCTGTATGGGGTGCCATGGTTTCACTGGTGAAGGAGGTGTTGGCCCTGCCATCGCAGGTTCCGCCGTCGCCACTGGTGAGCTAAATGGCCACTTAGAGATCGGTATCAATGGCGTTGCTGGGTCTGCCATGCAGGCATTCGGCGCTATTATCAATGACGTAGAAATGGCGGCGGTCATCACCTATCAACGCAACGCGTTCGGAAACAACATGGGCGATATGGTCCAGCCGATCGACGTGTTCAACTACAAGAAAGGATAAGGGGCAACTCCAATGGCACACGGACCTGCAAAAGGTATCAGTCGCTGGCTGTTTACCACGAACCACAAAGACATCGGCACGATGTACCTGTGGTTCTCCTTTGCGATGTTTATTCTGGGTGGCGCTTTCGCGATGATCATTCGCGCTGAGCTCTTCCAGCCTGGCATGCAGCTGGTAGAGCCCGCGTTCTTTAATCAGATGACCACGCTGCACGGCCTGGTTATGGTGTTCGGCGCGATCATGCCGTCTTTTGTCGGACTCGCAAACTGGATGATTCCGATGATGATTGGAGCGCCCGATATGGCGCTGCCGCGCATGAACAACTGGAGCTTTTGGATCCTGCCACCCGCGTTTCTGTTGCTCGCCTCGACCTTATTTATGGAGGGTGGTGCACCGGCATTTGGCTGGACATTCTATGCCCCACTGTCGACGACCTACGCGCCCCCATCGGTAACCTTCTTCATTTTCGCAATCCACATTCTGGGCGCGTCCTCGATCATGGGCTCAATCAACATCATTGCGACGATCATGAATATGCGCGCACCGGGCATGACCTATATGAAAATGCCGATGTTTGCGTGGACCTGGTTAATTACCGCTTTCCTGCTTGTTGCAGTAATGCCAGTGTTGGCCGGTGCGGTAACCATGATGCTGATGGACGTGCACTTTGGTACTAGCTTCTTCTCCGCCGCTGGTGGTGGCGATCCGGTGCTGTTCCAGCACATCTTCTGGTTCTTTGGTCACCCGGAGGTTTACATCATTATTCTTCCGGCGTTTGGTGTGGTGTCTCAGATCATTCCGGCGTTCAGTCGTAAGCCTTTATTCGGCTATGACTCCATGGTTTATGCGACCGCGGCAATCGCGTTCCTGTCTTTCATTGTTTGGGCGCATCACATGTACACCGTCGGCATGCCGATCGCCGGCGAGCTATTCTTCATGTACGCGACCATGCTGATCGCTGTGCCTACGGGTGTGAAGGTGTTCAACTGGATTAGCACCATGTGGCGCGGTGCCATGACCTTCGAAACGCCGATGTTGTTCTGCATCGGATTCTTGGTACTGTTCACGATCGGTGGATTCACCGGTCTGATGCTGTCGATTGCGCCGGCTGATTTCCAGTATCACGATAGCTACTTCGTTGTCGCGCACTTCCACTACGTGATGGTGGCGGGAGCGGTATTTTCCATGACCGCTGCGGTGTACTACTGGCTGCCCAAGTGGACTGGCAAGATGTACAACGAGACTATGGGTAAGACCCATTTCTGGATATCGTTCGTAGGCTTCAACGTTACCTTCTTTCCGCAGCACTTCGTCGGTCTCGCCGGAATGCCGCGCCGCATCCCGGACTACGCACTTCAGTTTGCCGATTTCAATATGATGTCGTCGATTGGTGCCTTTATTTACGGGTCTTCGCAGATTCTGTTCTTGTACAACGTCGTCGCGACGATTGTGTCTGGGAAGCCGGTAAGCGATGAAAAAGTATGGGATGGCGCTGAAGGGCTTGAGTGGACCGTCGCTACCCCGGCGCCCTACCACACCTTCGAGACGCCGCCGGAGCCTTCCGAGTTTGATTCCGCTCACGCGCATGCATGAGTACGGAACATAGCGGCTGATACGATACAACAACGATGAAGAGCGCGACTTCAAAGGCGGCAGCATCCACAGCGATTAAGCTCGCGTTGGTTGCCGTCGCCATGTTCGCCTTTGTACCGGTGGTTATGGTGCCGCTCTACAACGTGCTCTGCGATGCCTTAGGCATCAACGGCAAGACATCGGGCGAAGCCTATACGGCGGTTCAAGCAGGCGTTGATGAAAGCCGTGAGATCACTGTTCAATTTGTGGCGACCAATAACGATGGCATGCCTTGGGAGTTTCGCCCGCAGCAAACCATGATGCGAGTAAACCCGGGTGCGTCGAACACAACCGTGTTTTTAGCGCGCAACCCCATGGCCGAGGCGATGGTTGCTCAGGCGATTCCCAGCGTCTCGCCCTCTCGGGCCGCTGAGTACTTTCACAAGACCGAATGTTTCTGCTTTGAGCAGCAGCCACTGGACGGTCGAACTGCGGCTGAAATGCCACTTCAATTTATTATCGATCGCGATCTACCTCGCGATATCAAGACAGTCACGCTTTCGTATACGATCTTCGATGTGACCGCTATGGCACAAGACGCGCTGGCGTCCCGGTAAACGTATGACGAAGACTTGCTTTAAAAAGGATCGACACGCACATGACGGCTAAAGTCTCCACCGATCACGAGAAGTATTACGTCCCTGATCAAAGCCCGCTGGCGGTGATGGCTACCATCGGGTTGGTCACAACCATTTTTGGGGCGGCCAGCTTCATGAATGACCTAACCTTTGGCGAGCCGGGCGACGCATCGCCGTTGGTGCTTTATGCAGGTTTGGCGATGTTTGTGATGACGCTTTTCGTCTGGTTCCGAACCACGATACGAGAAAACATTGCCGGCATGGCGAGCGGGCAGCTAAAGCGCTCCTACGTGCTCGGCATGTACTGGTTTATTTTTTCCGAAGTAATGTTCTTTGCTGCATTTTTCGGTGCGCTTTTTTACGTGCGCAACTTGGCGGGACCCTGGCTTGGCGCCGAGGGTGAAGGCGGGCGAATGAATTATCTGCTGTGGGAAGGCTTTCAGTTCAGCTGGCCCATGATGCAGA
Source organism: Pseudomonadota bacterium (assembly GCA_039024595.1). Classification (GTDB taxonomy): domain Bacteria; phylum Pseudomonadota; class Gammaproteobacteria; order Pseudomonadales; family Halieaceae; genus Congregibacter. The sequence goes on from JBCCQO010000119.1 coordinate 8,343, forward strand.
CTCCTCAAGAAGCGGTCGGTGGAGCCAAAGATCAGCTTATTGCCAATAATGGAAGCTTCACCAGTGCCGAACAAAGCATGGCCTTTGCTGAGGCGCACGCTTGGTATCTTTGGCTGCCGCTTTGGAACACGCTCATTCTGCTGTCGTCTTCTGTGACTGTTCACATTGCCCATATGGGTCTCCTTGATGGCAACAAGCGTCGTTTTAATAAATGGCTTGGTATCACCGTCGCCATGGGAGTCGTATTTTTGTTCCTCCAGGCTGCCGAATACTACGAAGCCTATGAGCACTTCGGCCTAACCCTGAACTCCGGAATTTACGGCAGCACCTTCTTTATGCTGACGGGCTTTCACGGATTTCATGTCGCCATGGGCATGACCATGCTCGCGATTCAGCTGATTAGATCGGTCAAGAACGGTCATTTCACCGCCGAAGATCACTTTGGTTTTGAGGCGTCCAGCTGGTATTGGCACTTTGTGGACGTGGTCTGGGTCTTCCTGTTTCTCTTCGTTTACATCCTTTAGCAAGTAGCAAGGCTTGTTCCTTGTAAGCGTGTCTTGTAAGAGTATCTTGTGGGAGATAAGAAGTTAGAGAGA
>JBCCQO010000120.1:0-8874 GCA_039024595.1 Pseudomonadota bacterium
AAAGTCGCGAATTACTCAGCGACGAACTTGGATTTCACTGGAACTGGCGGGCAGCACAAACCACATACGATCTTTTGTCAGCAACATATTATCGGTGAAGCCGCGCTTAAAGATGTTTTCCATCACCGCGTTTCTCGGCCCCGGCACAAGGTGGTAAAGCGCCGTCATACCAATGTCTGTACTTTTTGTCAGCTCAACAACACTCGCGGCAGAAGCGTGATAGTCCTGAATATCGCCCAGAATCTTGGCGATGCGATCCCGGCCCACATCCGTAGACGCCTTTTGTAAGGCCTGAACTATGGGTAAGGAAAGAGCGTCCGACAGGAGCAAATCCGCGCCGGTACTGGCCTCTCGCAAGGTATCGGTGACGAGCGTGTCACCTGTGATCACCACGGAACGACCTTTGTAATCGAAGCGGTAACCCACCGCCGGATTGATCGGCGAATGATTGACCGGAAACGCGCGTATTTTTAACGCTCCAAACTCAAGCGTCTCTGTTTCAGAGATTTCTATGCCTTGCATAACACCGAACACTTCTGGCATGAACTCTCGGCCGTGATGATCCATACGGTGTCGGCGATCATCGGTAAACGCCATATTGAACCCGTCCGCGATGCGCTCAACGCCTCTTGGCCCGTATAGCTTCATAGGGCCCTTACGCCCCGAGGCCCAACTCACAACGTTGATCGTGGGAAGCTCTGAGATGTGGTCTGAATGAAAGTGGGTCAGGAAAACCCCGCTTAAACGTTCCGATGGAAGTTGTTCCAAGCCGAGGTTGTTGGCCGAGCCAGCACCTGCATCAACAATGAAGTAGTGCTCTGGCGTCAACACGGCGATACACGCCTGAGCTCTATCCGGAGCCGGCATCGGGGCGGCGCTACCGCAAACAAACACATGCAGCCCGTCTTCCAACTCGTCCGGTGCCGCCGCCGCTAAGGCGACTGCTCGTGCGAGCAGAAAATCCTGGCCGGCGACGGTGTTTATGGCCAGATAGGCCGCTAATGCGAAAAAAGCGAGAAGTGCTGCGAGTGAAACTAGGAGTTTTTTCATTATTTTGATCCCACAAAGGCAACAGCGCTAACTACGGTTCACGAACATCCGATCGATTAGCAGTGCTAGGGAAAGCAACACGAGCGCCAGCAGCACACGCGGATCGGAGTAAGAGAAAGTGGTTTCCACTGGGAATGCGATGGTTTTTGTCAGCGCCGCGATTTTGTAGTCGTGACGATCACTGAAACGAGGGTCCAGAGCAATTTCGATCAAATCGCGGCGACTGCGATAACGCATCAGGGCTCCTTGCGTCCAATTAGCTACGCCCGGCTCATCGAGGCCGACCAAGTCCATAGCGGGGCTGAACGCCTCGCCGCTATAGATTGGGTGGCAGGCACGGCGCAATAACGCCGGGAACATGAACTCCATATAGTGCGCGAGTAAGTCAGAGGCGCTTGACCCGGGTGCGGCATCGTCTGGTAGTACAGGGTCGGTGGCGAGATCGAGAACGTTGAACATGACGAAAGATTTGCCCTCGTCGCTGTCAAGAAACGCCTTAAAGCGTTCCGAGACAACACCATCACCCTGCGCGCGCGCAAGCTCAAGGTAGTGCGCTTTTTCCGCTTCGGTTAGTGCACCCGCCGTGTTGGTATACCAATAGGTAAACGCGAGCCAAGGGATGCCAAGGGAAGTAAAGAGAACGACACGGATATGTTTCAAAGCTACTGAGACTCTTTCTTAGGAAGCTCGTCGCTTTCGATCTGGCCGTTATCATTCCGATCCATCCGATCGAAAGCTCGGGTCGGCAAAGCATCCCATTCCTCTTGGCTTAGTTCCCCGTCGTCGTTTTTATCAGCGCGACTAAATGCCCGGGAACTAAAGCGACGCATCGGTGTTCCCTCAAGCGCGACAGTGAACTCCTCTGCAGAGAGAGCGTTTGAGCTGTCCTCATCAAGGTCCGCAAACTGCTTACTGCGCGCCTCAACAAATTCCTCACGATTAATAACACCGTCGTCGTTTGCATCGGCCTCAGCTAGAAAACCACCTAATGGAGGTTGTGCGTTCACGGTCGCCGCAAAAAACAGCACGGACGAAAGCGCTGCCTGCCCGGCCACCATCGCTGGCACGCCGGATAAGCCGAGAATCTTGCCACGGGTTTGATTCTTTACTCGTTTACGCATCGATTGATTTACCGATTCAGGTTGAGGAGCGAGATCGGAAATTAATACATTGCATTAATTAATGCAATGTATTAATTTCCTGTTTCCCTAAGCGCCAAGGAATCGTTTTGGAGACCGCCAACGTCGTCGTAGACAGTCTTGCTCCGAGCAGTGAAGACACCACACGCGAACAACTCATGGACGCAGCGGAAGTCCTGTTTGTTGAGCACGGCATCGAAAACGTCTCACTTAGAGCCATTGGACGGCATGCGGGCCAGCGTAATCAGTCTGCTCTTCAATATCACTTTGAAAACCGAGATGGGCTTTTAGACGCGATCTTGCGCCGCCGAATGGCCCAGTTAGAGCGACGACGCAGTCAGCTAGTCGATGAAATGCTAAGGAAAAATAGCCAACCCAGTCTGCACGACTGCACTGCAACACTCGTACGCACTCCATTCAGCCTGTGCGCTGAGCACCAAGACTTTCGTGATGTTTTCGGCTTGATGGGTGCGCACTTGTTGCACCTAAAAGACTACGTTGCACTCTTAGAAAAACAGAATGAAGAGCCGAGCCTACACCGCATTGCTTCTGTCACTTTGTCGCACCTTGCCGATCTTCCCCAAGAGCTTGTGATGCAAAGAATCGAAGCCACGCAGAGCTCGGGATTCCTCGCTATCACTCAGCGCGCAAGGCGTCGCGATTCGTTTACGGGAATTAGAGCTGAACTGTTCGAACACAACTTGGTGGATCAGCTAAATGGCATGCTCGCGGCCCCGGTATCGGAAGCCAGCAAGGCGGCTCTCAACAAGCTACGAAGCAACAATACGAACTAAGAAAGAAAAACAGTGGACATCTGAACATGGAAATACTGCGCACCCCGGAAGAGTGCTTCGACGACCTGACTGACTATCCGTTCGCCGCAAACTACACACTGATAAAAACATCTGATGGGAGTGACCTGCGAATACACCATCTAGATGAAGGCCCTGAGGACGGACCGATTGTGCTCTGCCTCCATGGTCAACCAGTGTGGAGCTATCTTTATCGAAAGATGATTCCCTTACTTGTGGCCGAAGGTTACCGGGTTATCGCTCCGGATCTTCCGGGCTATGGCAAATCCGACAAACCCGCCAGTCGTGCCGACTACAGCTATCAAAATCAGGTTGATTGGATGGGCGCCTGGCTTACTGCCAATGACTTTTCTGGAATGACATTTTTCGGGCAAGACTGGGGTGGATTGATCGGTCTTCGCCTAGTCGCCGACCACCCGCAGCGATTTGAGCGGGTCGCGATTTCAAATACGGGCCTGCCGTATAACCCAGATCTGCCAATGGAAGACGTGCGTCGCGTCGAGGACTTTAGGAACAACGAAAAAACGCCAACGCTGCTAGAGATGGCGCGCGCACTCCGAAGGATCCCGGACAATCAAGCCAGTGCCTTCGCCTACTGGCAAAAGTTCTGCTGGGAAACAGAAGATCTGCCTGTCGGCTTTATGATGTCCATAGGCCTGGAGCGTCCCTCCGCCCTTAAGGTTGCACCGCGTCTATTAGCTCATCGGTTCGGACTGGGGGCACTACGCCCGTTCACGTCACAGGGCAAGGCCTATGAGGCGCCTTTTCCCGATCCGAGCTACAAGATGGGTCCTCGCGCCATGCCCAGCCAAGTTCCGACCTTACCAACGGATCCTTCTTTAGAGGCACAGAAAAAAGCCTGGGAGTTTTACGAGCAGTTCGAAAAGCCCTTCCTTTGCGCGTTCACCGACGATGACCCAGTCACCAAGGGACTCGACCAAGAGTTTCTAGATCGCGTGCCTGGAACCAGGGGGATGGCGCATACGACGATCAATGGTGGTGGCCACTTTGTGCAGGAGAATCGACCACGCGAGGTGGTTGATGCAATTGTCGGCTTGATTAGAGCGACACCCAAGTCATGAGGATGCCCAAGAATCGAGCGCGCTCCCGAGCGCATGGGAGTGTCCGGATCTGGCTCATTACTAGCGTTACGGTTGTCTTACTCGCGACGACGGTATGGTCAAACCGGGAGTCACTGGCGCTGTACGCCGTAAGCAAATATATGGACAGCCAAATCGACGTAGGCCCCTTTCGTGAGATCAGTTGGCGTGAGATCAGCGGTTCTGCAGATCAGTCATCCGCCTCAGGGATCGCGAGCGCCGATAAATCCGCGCCGAACATCGTCTTAATCATGGCCGATGACCTGGGATGGAATGACATCAGCTTGAACGGGGGTGGGATAGGCGGGGGACTTGTCAAAACTCCCAATATCGACTCGATTGGCCAAGATGGAGCGGTTTTTTCCAATGGCTATGCGGCCAACGGCACCTGTGCACCTTCTCGTGCAGCCTTGATGTCTGGCCGCTACGGAACCCGCTTCGGTTTTGAATTTACTCCTACGCCACCGGGCATGATGTCGCTCACGAAATTACCCCTTGCGGGAAGTGAACGCTTGCGCCTGCCTATCGGTCATGAGGCCGAAGGATTGGAGTACGAGGAGATGGGTATGCCCGGCTCCGAAAGGACCATCGCAGAACTCGTCGCCGATCAGGGTTATCACACGATGCATATCGGCAAATGGCACTTGGGTCTTAGTAATGGCATGGACCCACGATCGCAGGGATTTGTAGACAGCTTATTGATGGCTAGTGGACTTTATCTGCCAGAAGATCACCCGGACGTTGTCAATTCGAAACAAAACTTTGATCCCATAGACCGTTTTCTTTGGGCGTCGATGCGCTACGCGGTGGCCTTCAACGGAGAGGTATTCGCACCGAATGAGTATCAAACCGATTATTTCTCTAAGCAGGCAGTACGCGCGATCGAGGCAAACAAAGATCGGCCCTTCTTTCTCTATCTTGCTTTCTGGGCGCCGCACACGCCGCTGCAGGCAGCAAAGGAGGACTATGACGCGCTCGGTGCTATCGAACTCCATCGAGAGCGAGTCTATGGTGCGATGGTGCGAAGTCTCGACCGGGGCGTAGGGCGTGTTTTGGATGCGCTTGAGCGAAACGGTTTGGATGACAATACGCTGGTTTTGTTCACTTCCGACAATGGTGGCGCCGGTTACATCGGTTTACCGGAGGTGAATGACCCCTATCGCGGCTGGAAAATCACCCTCTTCGAAGGGGGTATACATGTTCCTTTTCTTGCGCGCTGGCCAAAGCAAATTCCAGCAGGAACGGTTTTCGATGAGCCCGTGCAGCACTTCGATATGTACGCCACCGCTGCCGCCGCTGCTGGTGCGCCAATGCCAACAGACCGGATCATGGATGGCGTTGATTTGCTTCCTCACCTAAAGGGACTGGAGAACGCACCACCGCATGAGGAGCTGTTCTGGCGCAGCGGCGCATCCCAGTCAGCGCTAGTGAACGGCTGGAAGCTCAACGTAAGTGATCCGCCGGGGCGGCGTTGGCTCTTTAATTTGGCAGTAGATCCGACGGAACAAAACGATCTGTCGAAACAAGAACCACAAAAACTCGCCGAACTTGAGGCGGCGTTGGCACGTCACAACGCTGCGCAGGCTGAACCAGCCTGGGGATCGCAAGCGTCCTTCCCGATCAACATCGACAAAGATCTTACCCAGGCCGATGAGGAAGACGACGAATACATTTATTGGTCCAACTAGTACTGGTCAAACTTGGCTTGATGGGCCCAACAACGGAGTTTTGTTCTGAAGCATCTGAGTGAGTTCGAAAAAAGCCGTAATACGACTCGCTCTAATAGGTGCTGAGCAAAATGTTCATCAGCGGTTCACGATAAATATAAGACGAGGTGAACGATAGTGAAGACAACAAACGATCTGCTGCGTATTCCACGCATAGGGGCACGATGCAAAACCTTGATGGGTTGCGGCGTCTTCTTGCTAACTCCGTTAGCCGATGCGCAACAAAACGTTCTAGAGGAAGTCATCGTCACGGCGACAAAACAGGAGGCCAGCCTCCAAGACGTTCCGATCGCAATCACCGCCTATGATGAAGAAGCAATCGCCGATGGTGAAATTCGTGATGCAAACGATGTTGCGATTCTGACACCAAGCCTCACCATCGCCGTCAACACCCAACCCTACACAGCGGCCTTCCGAATACGCGGCATAGGTACTTCCCAATCAGATGCAGCGCTCGAACCGTCCGTGGGTATTTTTATTGACGACGTATTTTTTAATCGCTCCGGTGTCGGCATGTCCGATCTGACTGATATTGAGCGAATTGAAGTTCTGCATGGACCTCAGGGAACGCTGTATGGGAAGAACGCCAATGCGGGTGCGGTAAGCGTCGTTACCAAGATGCCCAATCAAAACGAGTTCGAAGCCTATTTCGATGCAAACCTGGGTAATTACAACTTGCAGCGCTATACGATGGCGGCGAGTGGTCCCATCAATGAGGTAGCGGCCTATCGCCTATCCGCAAGCATCCACACTCGCGATGGCTATTTTGACAACAGCGTCGGGGAAGACTCCAACGGCGCGGAAGACTGGAACGTCGTCGGAAAGCTGCTTCTTCAACCGAGCGACGACCTTCGCATCCTTCTCAAGGGCAGTCACGTTGAACGAGATGCCAACTGCTGTGCTGCCGACGCGGATCAAAGCGAAACGGTGAATGCGGCTTTGCTTGCTCAGGGATTCTCTGAAGACGCGAGCGACCCCTTCGACTTCAATATCGCGGTCAATGTGGAGACTGTCTTTGAAGAGAAAACCTCTGCTCTATCAATGGTGATCGACTACGATCTTGCTTGGGGGGCACTTAAGTCGATCACCGCCTGGGGGGAAGGTGAAGGCACAAACTCCTACGACATTGATCGTTCTCAGCTCGACGTTATGTCCTACCTGGGCGGGTACAGCGAAAGCGACTTTGTTTCACAAGAGCTACGCTTTAGTGCGGAAGCGAGTGACAACCTAAGCTACCAGGTCGGTTTCTTTTACTTTGATGCGGAAACTCGCCCCGGTGACGGAGAACCCTTTGTGTTCATCGGTGAGGATTTCTTAGATCAGGCCAATCAGCAGGAAGCGCTGCTGGCATTACTGCCCCCTGGACTGCCCTTCGATATTTTTGCCCAGCCGGGAGACTCGATTCGAGCAGAATCAACTCTGCAAACGGAAACTGTGGCCCTTTTCGCCCAATCTACCTGGGATATTGACGAACGCTGGAGAGTGACCGGGGGTTTACGCTGGACGAGCGAAGAGAAAATAGCCGACCTATTTACTGAAATTGATTCGACTGCCGCATTGTTCAATCTCACTGGCCAGTCCTTTCTCAACACGGTCGCGGCGCCCATTGATCAGGAATTCGACCGGCGGGCGACGGATGTAGACTGGTTGCTCAATAGCTCTTTTGATTTGGGCGAGGACACGATGGTGTTCGCAAGCGTGGCGACTGGAACAAAGTCCGGTGGGTTCAACACCACCAACGGCACAGCGGACCAGCGCGAATTTGACGATGAGTCGACGATCAACTACGAGTTAGGCGTGAAATCCACCTTGCTGGAGCAGCGTTTGCGCATCAATGCCTCGCTCTTTCTCACGCAAATAGATAACTACCAGTTTCAGAGACAGGTGGAAACGGGCGTGGGCACGATTGTGTCCAATCAGGCTGAGGTGGAAACATCCGGGATTGATCTCGATGTGCAGGCCCTGCCCCTACCGAACCTGATCGTCAGTGCTGGCTTGCTGTACATGCATAAGTATGAAATTACCGCCGGTCCACAAGAAGGCAGCGATCTGCCGTTTACCGCTGATCTGAACGTCAATCTGGCGGCCACTTTCGGCTTCCCGCTTGCGAGTGGGCGTGCCTACTTACGCGCCGACTACAGCTATGTGGGCGAACACCTTACCACTGCTCAACTCAACTTCGAAGATCGTGACTTTCAGACTCGAACATTGGTCAACGCAAAGCTTGGTTGGAAGAATGAATCCTGGAATGTCGCCCTGTGGGGTAAGAACCTATCCGATGATGAGTATGCGGGCCTGACCGCGTCTCCCTTTGCCCCCACCGATATGGACGCCTACTTCCTGAGCGCACCACGAACTTTCGGTGCAACCCTGCGCTATGAGTTTTAGATCATCATGTGCTCACCAAGGACTCTCTTGCGAGAATCCGGTTTTTCCTAATAACTTTCGCTTAGAACGCTAAATCAATCGGAAGCACGGTAGTCGCCATGAGCCAATCTGAGTCGAAAGCCAGCCAGTTTAGGGAACAGGGTGGCGCCGCCACGATGGACCCAAGTGCCCTACGCCGCTGGGTAACTTCCCGGGTGATGACGCTGGTAGGAAGCGAGAAACGAATGCTGGCTAAGCGTCAGAAAGAGGAAGAAAAGCGCCGCAAGGCAAATGCCGTCCATCGAGTGGAATACTTTCATCAATTGGAGGACGGTTACAGCCAACTGGCCGCCCAGGTGCTAGAGCGTATTTCGAAGCGCTATAAAATAGAACTCCAGTGTCATCTGGTTCACGGGCCCAGTGGCGCAAACCTCCCGGAACCAAAACTACTCCTCGAGCTGGCCAGCTACGACTCAAACCTCATCGCTGAGCACTATGGTTTGAGTTTCCCGAAGTTCAAGACTCTCCCAGAGAAAAGCTCGCTGGAAAGCGCCGCTCGAATTTTAGCCTCACTCCCTGCCGATACTTTTACTGCGCATGTGAGTACGGTCGGCCAGGCCATGTGGGACAACGACAGTACCCGGTTGAATTCGCTGATGGATGAACTGGGCTGCCTGTC
>JBCCQO010000121.1:0-8869 GCA_039024595.1 Pseudomonadota bacterium
GGGTTGGAACTTTGACTCTAAGCTCGCGTTATTTTCGTTTTTGAGTCCGACAACACCGCTCGAAGCACAAGCCGATATAAACGCCACTAAGGCGATAGTGAGACCAACCTTAAGCATTTCCCGATCCTTTCCTCTAAAGAACACAATTTGTCCATCGTAAGGAAAGACAGCTGAACCTAAGCTGAATAGCGAGCTCAACTAAATACAAATGCAAAAATAGACGCTAACTACAGCTAAAGCTCTACTCAAATTTAACCAGATGGGATTGTGATCAATTGCGACGAGATACGATGGGTCTCTGCAACTGCGAGTTCGATGGGCTTAGCACGGACCAACCTGGTGGCGGTTTTGCGGGTGTCGCCGACGCTCGATAGGGAACTCGATGTGGTCGGTTTTGCAGAAAGCGGCCGGGACGGTTGTAGGCGGGCCAGTAATTATTGATCCAATCCGGACTCGTTTCGGGACTAGCATCGTCTGCCGCTCGCCGATCGCGGGCCGCCAATTGCTCAGCACGTTGTGTCGCCCTGGCTTGCTCTCGCTCACGGCGATCGGTCGCCATGCGATCAGTGGTTTCTCGCATTTCTGCTAGCCGTTCCGACAATAGGGCTGAATCGGGCTCCGGTGGCAACTGCAACTCAATCCGCTCCGCATCGCCATCGGCAGGGGGAGCGTCGCTGAAGGTGGTAACGCCATTTTCAACGGACTTGTATACCGTTTGGCCAAACACTATGGGCACAGCAGTGAGAGTAAGGAGACCGAACAAGCAAAAAGGAAAGAAGATACAAGCAAAGTATACATAGGGAGAAAGCTGGGCCCCTTGGACCTGCCCTCGAGAAGTACTGACGTCACTTAGACTCATGACTGAAGTATAGGTCACCGGGAAGACATCCGCGGACTGAACATGCGCACCGCAAGGATCGCCCGCTAGACAGAAGTTTCTGTGACCTCGCCAACCTGCTCGAACGATCACGTCGCCAGACCGAAGGGTTTAAGACGAGTGGGTTAGTTCAGAAGGTTCGGCTTTTTTGAAGGGTGGGTTTTTCGAGAGGATGGCCTTTTCGAGAGGACGGCCTTTACTAGAGGACGGCCTTTACGAGAGGGCCGGTTAATAGACGAAGAGCGCTCGACCCACTACCGCCTGTGCGGCCAAAGCCATCGTCACAAAGATTCCGGCGAGCAGTAAAACAAACCCTATGCGCCTAAAAACTCGACGCAACGCGATTCGGTCGATGCCGTGAGAACCACGAATCTAGAGCACCATTTCGATGGCTTCTCTGAGCTTTTTGCTGTTTGGTCGCGTGCTGCTGTCAAAATGCTCAATAACTTGGCCATCGCTATCGATGAGATATTTATTAAAGTTCCAAAGCGGCGGACCCGCCTGGCGCGATAGTTCTTTGAACACCGGGTTTGCCCCATCGCCTTTGACCGGCGTCGGCGCTAGCATCGTAAAGCTCACCCCAAAGTTCACAAAACAGACGTCGGCTGCTTTTTCCTCGGTAGCGGCTTCCTGGTTGAAGCTGTCGCTGGCGAATCCGATGACGACTAAGCCGCGCTCTTCATAAGACTTATGGAGTGACTCCAAGCCTTTGAACTGCGGCGTATATCCGCAGTGACTCGCCGTATTTATCAGTAGAGCTGGCTTGCCCTCGGTCAAAGCGCAGAGATCAACCTCGTCCTTCGCGTGAAGGCGACGCATATCCTGGTCTAGATACGCTGGACAAGCAGCCACGGCTGTTTGGGAAAACAGAATCGGCAACAACAAGAATACTGCTGACAAGCAAGATAGCTTCAGCATCGCGCATGCCCCCCGGTGCATGTGTGAGGTATATACGTCGATGGTGCTGAGAAGGATCAGCCGGGTTTGGCTACAAACCCGACCGAGCCCATTGCGGAGCTATAACTGTAGCGGCCACTATGGCTGCGGTTGATACAGGGACTCCATGACTTGATCCACGGTGAAGGTGCCGGGCCGCTGACGTGGCGGGAAGGCTTGAAGCGATTGCACAAATTGAGTTACTGCGACACGAGCCATACCAGCAGCTGGCGCTATTTTTTTGTCCCACCAGAAGTTGTAACCGTTGGAATCCGTATCCGCTCGCTCGAAGGGATCACGACGTAAATGAAACACCTTCGGTATGCGCAGGGTCACGAAGGGATCTCGCCAAACATCAAAGCGACGAGCCCGCTGCTCCGCAAATACGGTCTTCCAATCGTCGACGCGGGCAGCGGTCAGCAATCCATCGTCGCTGAAGTAGAAGAACTCACGGCGCGGCGTCTGCTCTGATTCACCGGTGAGATAGGGCAAAAAGTCATACCCGTCTAGATGTACGCGAAAATCTTTACTTCCGACGGAGTGGCCCGCCTTTAGCTTGCTTCGAATATCCGTTTCACCGGCGGCACTCATTAAGGTCGGCACCCAGTCAAGATGAGACATTACCTGATTGCTGATTTGCCCAGGCGAAATTTTCCCGGGCCACCGGACCATAGCCGGAACCCGAAATCCGCCTTCCCAGTTGGTGTTTTTCTCCCCACGGAAAGGCGTGATCGCCGCATCAGGCCACATGTTGTAGTGGGGTCCGTTGTCCGTGGAGTAGAGAACGATCGTGTTATCGGCGATGCCAAGCTCCTCGAGGCGGCCTAAAAGCTGACCCACATGACCGTCGTGCTCCACCATGGCGTCGTTGTAAAAACCTTGGCCGCTGGCGCCGAGCTGTTCGTCTTTGACGTGTGTGTAGTAATGCATGCGGGTAGAGTTGAACCAGAGAAAAAACGGTTTCTCCTCTGAATGCGCTTTGCCCATAAACTGAAGTGCAGCGTTGAGAAACTCCTCATCGACGGTCTCCATCCGCTTACGGGTCAGTGGACCGGAGTCTTCGATACGTCCGTCTGCCGATGACTTAATCACACCGCGGGGCCCGAACAGTTTTGAAAACATCGGATTTTTGGGCCAGTCTGGATCTTCTGGATTTTCTTCCGCATTCAGGTGATACAGATTGCCAAAGAACTCATCGAAACCGTGATTGGTGGGAAGAAACTCATCCCGATCACCCAAGTGGTTCTTGCCAAACTGGCCGCTAACGTAACCTAGAGGTTTTAGGAGTTCGGCCAGCGTTGGATCTTCCGGCTGAATGCCGATCTCCGATCCGGGAATGCCCACCTTCGTCAAGCCAGTACGAATTGGGTGCTGTCCGGTAATAAAGGCAGAACGACCTGCAGTACAGCTTTGCTCACCGTAGTAGTCAGTGAACACCATGCCTTCATTCGCGATGCGATCAATATTGGGCGTTTGGTAACCCATTTGCCCCATGCTGTAGCGGCTGATGTTCCAAAGACCAATGTCGTCGCCCCATATGACCAGAATGTTGGGACGCTCGGCGCCATGGGCGTGCGGCAAGCTCGCGCCCAACAACAGGCAAAAGAGCGAGGGAATGAACCGTGTCTTTCCGTCTTGTTTCTTTATTCTTGTCAGCATCTTTATCTCTTTAGGTATTTAAAGAACGGGACGGGCGTGTGCCGAGGCCCTGAATATCGCATTGGCGACGACTACCTTGAGGCAATCCTGATATACCCGCGCTGTCGGATTTTGAATAAAGGCTTCAAAATTGCCGTTAAGACTGCATATTGCGAGTACCAAGCAACATAAACAAGCCAGATGCCACCTTTTCTAACTACATCCGCAGGCTAGTAGACGTAACACGTTATTCCGCCGCGTTGCCGTGATGCGATAATTCAAAGAAGAATCACAAGCGAGGTACTCCCTATGTGCACCCTCTTCCGCGTTTTTGTCACCCTGTTTGCGACGCTGGCGATAGCACCAGGCAGCTATAGCGAAGAACTTGCCTCAGAGTCGGCCACAAATCCGAAAGAGCTGATCGGCTCCGTCCTCGACGACTTCCACCTGGCAGCAGCGGAGGCTGATCGTCATCGCTACCTAAGCCACTTTGCCGAGAACGCCGTATTTATGGGCACCGACGACTGGGAGCGCTGGCCGATCGAGGCATTCACCGAATACGTGGAGCAGCGTTTCGCTACCGGTGGATGGGCCTACACCGCGGAAAGTCGAAATATCTCTTTAGCTCCAAGCGGGACTATCGCTTGGTTTGATGAGCTGATGATTTCCGAGCGTTGGGGTCGTTTTCGTGGCACCGGAGTGCTGTTGCACGAACAAGGCGGCTGGAAGATTGCGCACTACTCACTGACAATCCTGATTCCTAATGAAGGCTTCGCAGCGATTTCGGAGATGGCGACCAGCGGCTTCGAAGAGAGAAAGAGCAAAGAATAAAAAAACACAAAAGGAGATTTGAATACGATGTCCGAAGAAGGTCATGCGGTCAGCTATTCGCAAACAACTCTGACTGAATTAATGATTCCCGCTTATGCCAATTTCGGTGGAAAAATCCACGGCGGCACGCTGCTCTCCTTAATGGACAAGGTTGCCTATGTCTGCGCCAGCAAACACGCCGGCAACTACTGTGTAACGGTTTCGGTGGACAACGTGCACTTTCTGGAACCGGCCGAGGTGGGCGAGTTGGTATCCATGATTGCCTCGGTGAACTATGTGGGTAAAACCTCATTAGTTGTTGGAATACGCGTGATCGCGGAGAACGTTCAAACCGGCACCAAAAAGCATACTAATACGTCGTATTTTACGATGGTTGCCAAAGACCCGGAGGGGAAGAAAGCAATAGTGCCGCCGCTGATTCTTGAGGACCCAGAAGAGATCCGGCGCTTCGCAAGCGCCCTTCGTCGAAAACGACTTCGGCACTACATCACGGAACGAATGGAAGAGTACAAAAGCAGTTTTATAGTCGATAAGGACACGCGCACGTTTCTGGCAGACGAACGCTGTGTGATCCGTCTAGCCGATGAATAGAGCAGAGGTGAATACGAGCTGCCCTTACTGCTGGGAGCCCTTGGTCATCCTGATCGAACCATCGGATATCGACAACGAGTACGTGGAAGATTGCCAGGTGTGTTGTCAACCCATGCTGGTCTGGGCATCGCTGGACGAACACGGCGATTATCAGGCCACAACAAGACGCGAGGACGACTGAGTAAGGACGATGCGACCGAAGGTACTTATTCTCGGGGGCGGGTTCACCGGTTTAGCCTGCGCAAAGGAGCTGTCATCGCGCCGCTTCGACGTGACTCTTGTCGATCAAAAACCTCATTTCGAGTTTCTTCCTAACATTCATGAGCTGCTATCGACCGTGAAGCAGCCGCATCAGCTACGCCTCGATTTAAAAGTAGCTATGCGCGCGCTCGGCCACAGCTTCACCCAGGGTCAGATCACGGCCATCAACCCCAAGCGCAGAAGCGTAACGCTCGCGGAACACCCGCAGCTGAGCGCTGACTACCTGGTAGTGACCCTCGGCGGCGTGGATACGGATTTTGGCGTGCCCGGCGTCCGTGAGCACGCCTATGGATTTAAGTCGGTAGACCAGTGTGCTCGCATCGGTCAGCGCTTCGAGCATTTGAAGAAAAGCGGGAAGGATTTTCATATTGCTGTCATTGGTGCTGGCCTAGAGGGCATAGAGGCTGCAGGTGAGTTGTTGCGCAACCGCGACGAAGGAGACGGTCGCGGCAACATCACCGTTATCGAAGCGAGAAGCACGCTGCTGCCCGAACGCGGCGGGGCTGTCAGTAAGCACCTGCTGCGGCTGTTCAAGGACGAATCAGTAACAGTACATCTGGGCGACCCAGTGAGCAAAATCACAGCCAAGACGGTAACGCTCGCGAGTGGCACACGCATTCGCTCTGATCTGACCATATGGACCGGCGGAGCTATACCCAACCCCTTATTAGCTGAATCCGGTCTGGCCGCGAAAAACCATTGGGTACCAGTAGAGAGTACGCTCCTTCACCCTGATTTCGCCGAAGTTTTTGTGGGTGGTGACTCGGCCGCGCCGCCACAGCCGGTCAGTAAACAGGCCTATAACGCCTTGGATATGGGTAACTTGATTGGCAAAAATATCGAGCGACGACAGGGGCGTTTACCCGCATTCGCTTACCGTCCCACGTCGAAGCCTCAGCTAATCTCCATCGGCGATCTAGACACAATTTTGCTAACCGAACGCTTTGCCCTCGCCAGCCCGAGCCTTGCTCCTGGCAAAGAGCTGATTTTCAACGCGGTTATGACTCAACTCGATCAACGGTCCGCACCGTTGCGCATCGGTTCGGTGCTCGCCAGAAATCGGCAAGCCGCCAACGAGCTACTCTGGCCAGCTCTTCGTAAGAGGGACCTGCTCAAGCGGGCGAGACAAGTCAGACTACTTCGCTAATAGGTGGATCGATGAAAAAGGTGATATTTGATACGGATATCGGCATCGATGACGCCATGGCTTTGCTGTTCTTACACAACGCCCGCGATGTCGAATTGCAAGCGATCACTACGGTGGCGGGTAATGCGAGCATCGATGACACCACGCGTAATGCACGCTACGTATGCGACCGATTCGCGATTGAGGCGCGAGTGCATCGCGGTGCCTCTGGCAGCTTAGGTGCGGCCTTGGGGGATGGCTTTCCCGATTTTGTCCACGGTAAGAACGGCCTGGGCGACATTACTTTTGCCGATCCGAATCATCCGGAGGAGAAACTACCGGCGAGCGACGCGATCGTCGAGATGGCAAAGAGTCATCCAGGGGAGCTGAGCGTTGTCGCAGTGGGGCGTTTGACCAATATCGCGAGAGCGATCCAAAAGTGTCCCGAACTGCCCTCTTTGCTCCGCGATATCGTGGTGATGGGTGGGGTATTTATGCGCAACGGGCAAGGTGGAAACGTCTCGCCAGTAGCCGAGGCCAATATGGCTGGTGATCCAGCGGCGGCGGACATAGTTATGGGCAGTGGGGCGTCTGTGACCATCGTAGGACTCGACGTCACCCAGCTCACGATCATGGATGAGACCTTTATCGCCGAGTTGGCGGAAAGCGCCGGTGACAGCGGGGCGTTTATCCATGACATCACTCGCCATTACTTCGATTTTTACCAGAGCATCAAAAAGGAACGCGCCTGCCCAATCCACGATTCCAGCGCGGTCGCCTATTTGCTGAGACCGGATCTCTACGAGATCGACTCTGGTCCAGTCCGCGTCATTGATCGGGGCCTGGCGATCGGGCAGACAATCATGGGACGCAATAACGCACGCTACCTAAGCGACGGTTGGGAGGGTCGTGCAGCCGTAAACGCCTGTGTGAACGTTGACGCCGCCGCGGTTAAGAGTCTCTATCTGGATACGTTGCGCTTAGCGCGCTAGCTGCTCCAAGCGTTCCTTCAAGTAGCTGCCTGCGCTATAGCGCTCCGAAAGAGGCAGATCCAGACGCGGCGCTAAAAAGTAGGGCATCGCAATTCGAGATTCCCGACTTGCTGGCCCCTCAGGGTTTACAACCCGGTGCGAGGTTGAAGGCAAGGCTCCCTTACTCGCCTCTTGAAGCATGTCTCCTGAGTTAATAATGATGTCTCCAAACTGTCCGGGGACATCGGCCCATTCCCCATTACGAAGGAGTACCTGTAAGCCGGGCTCTGCGGACACGGGCAGTAACGTAAGTAAATTAATATCCTCATGCGCTGCGGCACGAACAGCACCCTCCGGTTCAACCCCTTCTAAGGGAGGGTAGTGAAGGATCCGCAGCAGGCTATCGCGAGGTGAAAGTGATTCAGACAGTTGACCCCGTATCTCCGCCGGCAATTCGGAAGCGCAATGCTGGTCCAGCCAGGCAAGTAACTGGCGTCCCAACTGCTGCGCTGCAGCCAGATGACCGGTCGTGTCGGCGCGCAGACTTTCGGGCATCCTTGTATCAGGAACAATGTGGAAGAACTCTTTGAGGTCTTTCTTATCGTGACCTACGGCCGTTTCGGAAACATCCGGTGAAATATA
This sequence comes from Pseudomonadota bacterium, assembly GCA_039024595.1. Taxonomy (GTDB): domain Bacteria; phylum Pseudomonadota; class Gammaproteobacteria; order Pseudomonadales; family Halieaceae; genus Congregibacter. The sequence goes on from JBCCQO010000121.1 coordinate 7,874, forward strand.
TCCGCTTGTATTGCCCGACTCCGTCTCCGTCGCCACATACTGCCACTTTTCATCGCCCAGAAAGAAAGCTTTCCAGCGTTCCGCCATGCGCGCTAAACGACTAGCATGTGCGTTTGCATCGGGTTCAGAATCGACACCTTCGTTCCCCGTAAGGGACGAATTTCGAAGCACTGCAAAGCCAGTGCGCCTTAGCGTGTCGACGAACAGCTCATCTGCGTTCGCAGAACGCATATCAACCACACTTATGCTCATTGTTGTCTCTCCACCGACCTCGCCGGAATGCGCCCCACTTGAGCTAAGCTAGCCCGCCGCCCTCTTATTCTCAAGCCCGTGTGCAAAGGCGCTGAGCAAAAGCAATAGCAGCAGCGATCCATAGCAAAGGGCACCAAACTTCAGCACCGCTGAGTAACCAAAAGCGTCGACAACCGCACTGGTTAAAAACGGACTTACTGCCGTTCCGCTTGTCGCGCCAAACAACAAGGTCGCTACCAAGCTTGGGGCCGGCTCGGACGCGAGCGTGGTGGCGAAGGCGATGACCATTTTTAAGAGGCCGAGATTGGCAAAGCCCCAAAGCACCGCAAGCCACAGAATCAACTCGACGTTCGAACTGAGGATGAGTGGTAGCGTTCCCAGCAGTGCGCCGAGCGCTCCAGCGAGCATCATCCATTGAACACCGACACGTAACACCAGCCAAGCAACAAATAGTTGCGCGACAAACATACCGCTCCAAAACCTTGCGACGACGGTCCCCGCCTCCTCCTCGGGAACCAGGAGCTCGGATTGTAAATGCAGCGGCAACCACCACAGCAGCGAGTACTGTCCTAAGGTATATAGAAACAGCGCGAGCACGCACAGCCAGACCGGCGAGGGCCAACGACGAATCGAAGCCATAAGAGTTTGGGAAGTATCTCTGATGATCGCCTGGTCGATGCGCTTATGACTCGGGAATACGGAGCTAAGGCTGAGCGCAAAAAGCAGCAGTGCGATACCGCCTAA
>JBCCQO010000122.1:0-8851 GCA_039024595.1 Pseudomonadota bacterium
GCAGCCACCATCGATTCTATTTTTGCCTCAAGAAGTGTCAAAGGCATGGGCCCATCTTCTATCACCGCATCGTGAAAGTCGCGCAGATCAAAGTCCTCACCGAGTGAGGTCCGTGCCCGCTCGCGCAGTTCCATAATCTTAAGCTTGCCGATCATATAGGCCGTCGCCTGTCCGGGCATCGCGATATAGCGCTCGATCGCTTTGACCGCATCCGCCTTTGAATTGGGCGTGTTCTCGATCAAATAGCCTATGGCTTCCTCGCGGGTCCAGCGCTTACTGTGAATGCCCGTGTCCACTACCAGGCGACATGCTCGCCACAGTTCCATAGCGAGACGACCGAACTCTGAATAGGGGTCGCGGTAGAAGCCCATCTCGCCGGCTAGAGCCTCGCTATACAAGCCCCAGCCTTCTGTATAAGCCGTGAAGCTCGCATACTTTTGGAACTGGGGAATGCCGTCTAATTCGACAGAAATAGCCCGCTGCATGTGATGTCCGGGTACGCCCTCGTGAAACGCCAGCGCCGCCATTTGGTAGATCGGCATCGAACTCATATCGTAGAGATTGGCGTAATAAACGCCTGGACGAGAACCATCTGCCGGTGGAGAACTGTAAAACGCCTTACCGGCGCTGCGTTCACGAAAGGGTTCGACTCGCTTCACTACAAGCTCAGCCTTTGGAAGCAAACCAAAAACCTCGGGTAGCGCTTGATACATCTCATCGATTAAAGCGCGAGCGTTAGTCAGATAAGCCTCTCGTCCTTCGTCGGTGTTTCGATAATAAAACTGCGGATCATCACGCATGAACGCAAAGAAATCCTCTAGCGCACCGGCGAACTCGACTTCGTTCATTACCACGCGCATCTCACTGTGGATTCGCTCCACCTCGCGCAGTCCTATCTCGTGAATCTCATCGGCGCTCAGTTCGGTCGTTGTATACCATCGGAGCCGCTGCGCATAAAACGCTTCTCCCTGGGGAAATTTCCACACCCCATCGGCATCAGGCGCATCGAGGGACTGCTTTTCTAGTGCGTTAATAAGTCGCTCATAGGCGGGTTTTAAATCATTCGTGAGAGCGGCTCGAGCATCCGCAAGTAGCTCGTCGCGCTGTATTTTCGAAAGATTCAGCGCGTCCACTTTCTTTTTAAAGTCAGCCCACAGTGTTGAGTCTTGTTCTCCATCGAAAGGGATCCCGGAAATTACGTTTCGCGCCGCCTCAATCATCTTTGGATACTGCCAATCCGCTAGTAGCATCCCGGCTTCGCTGCGAATGGTTAGCTGTTCAATCACCGCATCGAAATAATCGGTAACGTTCTCCAGTCGGGCTATATAGGCTTGCGCATCGGCCACATCAGTAATTTTGTGTGTGTTGATCAGGTTGCTAGGAACCGACGTGTGAGGGCCTCGGTGCTGATGGATGACAAAGAGATGATGGCGAAAATTGTCATTTGCTAAGCGCCTCTGTAAATCCAATTTGTATAAGTCGTAAGAGAGCTGCTCCTTGCTGTTTAGTTGCGCGCGCTCAAACTGCTCTAGCTCCTGCAATCGCGTTTCTATGCGTTGGCGTTCTCTATCGAGAAACGCCTCATCCACTGAGTTCCAGCGATCTTGGTAATCCTTAACACCGACGCGACTGGCAAACAAAGGTCGATCCGCAAGATATCCGGCCCAATCGGCATCCAGGAACGCGCGAAATTCAGAGGTGCTTTCAGAAGGAGCAGGCTGCTTACCTCCCGAGCCTACCGGAGCACATCCATACCCAGTGGCAAGCACAACCACCACCGACGACAGGATAAAGAAACGCCCTAGCTGCTCGGAGCGTCCACTCCGTCGGTGCCTGGAGCACCTTTGTTGATTAAAAAGTGGATTAAAAAGTGCACTTAAGAGCGCATTGAAAAGCAGCTGAATGAGAGCTGGGGGTTTTAAAAGCATTCCATACCTCTGGAAAGTCCCTCGAGAGTTAAGGCAGCGCTAGATTCATACGCTAGCGCAACGAAAGGCGCGCATAATGCGCGATCAACAGGCGCTTTCCAATCACACCGTAAGATGGTCCGTCTCGTTACTGCAACGGGAAGTGGACGAACGCACAACAAGATCGCCATTTGCGTGAAATTTTTATACTGTATATATATACAGTTATTAAAAATAATTTTATGCAACTCTGGGTCTGCCTTCGGCTAAGCGAACTCCCTGTGCAGTGCCTAAATTATCGGCGCCCGCAGCCCCTTGCGGTTGTCGAACAGCAACGCGTCTTTGCTGTTAACGCCGCTGCCAGCCTTTTAGGGGTGGAGCCGGGCTTGGATCCCACCAGTGCTCGCGCAATCGCTGGCGACCAAACGCTGCAGCTCCTTCCACGCGAACCGGAGGCAGAGCAACAGGCCCTGGAGGAGCTGAGCTGTTGGGCCTATGGAATAACACCACATTTGTTTCGCTTTCGTGAGGACTGCTTAATGCTCGAAGTCAGTGGTTCCTTGCGCCTTTTTGGCGGCATAGAAGCGGTCGTGCGGCGCTGTCGCCAGGGTCTGGCTTATCGAGGTTATCGAGTAGAGATAGGTATCGCGGCGACGTCCTTAGCAGCGTGGGCTTTCTCCCATAGTGATGAAAACAACTTCACCGCCTTAGACATCCCATTGCCTACTCGCCTGGGCGGGGTCAGTCTGTCTATGCTTGTACCGTTACACGCGCAGTTTGAATCGTTACAACGCAGTGGCATGCAGACTCTTGGGGAGGTACTGGCCTTACCTACCGCTGCTTTAGCCAGACGCTGCGGTCACGATTTTGGAGAGCTTCTTCAAAAGCTGTGCGGCTCGATAACGAGCCCGGTAGGTCATTTTGAACCTCCCAGCTGCTTCCAAGATAGCTACCCGCTTGGTTATCCAGTCAACAATCATGATGAACTAGGGCCAGCCTTTGAGCAGCTTCTGGAATCGCTACAGGACTACTTACGCCAACGGCAGCTGCAAACGCGCACTTTGCATTGGCACTTCTCAGGGCACAGCGGTTATCGAGAGCTACTCGAGGTTCGTACCAGCGGAGCAGGAACCAGCGCAGCCGATTGGTACCGGCTCACCAAGCTTCGCCTAGAAAGGCAGCCTTTTAGTGATGAGATCGATCATGTACAGCTGCGAGCAGAAGAACTAGAAGTCGCGCAACCGCTCAGTGAGGGCTTGTTCGCCAATCAGGGACAGCAAATCGCAGGCTCTCAGCTCGTCGATGTATTGAGTAATCGCTTGGGTACCCAGGCGGTTAATGGCGTACGTTGTCGAGATGCTCACTTGCCAGAGCATAGTCTGGTCAAAGTAACGCCTGGCGAACCAGCACTGAAAAAGAGATTGCCTGCTGCACAACGCCCCTTTTGGTTACTGCCGAATCCAGAGCCCTTGCGACAAAAGAAAGACAAGCTCACATTCTGGGGCAATACCTTGGAGCTCATCTATGGCCCCGAACGTATCGAAGATGAGTGGTGGGCTAAAGCCACTAGTAGGGATTATTTCGTTGCCCGCAATGTGCACGGCGAACGATTTTGGGTATTCCATGAGCGACGACAAAAACGTTGGTTCATTCACGGTTTTTTTGCTTGAGTTTTGCCTGTGACGTTTTGCTAGGAAAACGCTCGATGCTGGCCAACCATAAGAAAACTGTGAGCTGACGGGCAGCTTTCGTGTCAAAAATATTACAGATTTATTAAATTCATAGATTTTTCATCAGGAATCGGCCTAAAATGGCGCATCGCCTAGCAAAGCTTTATGTCATTAATATGACAAAGCAATGAAGCTAGTAAATAAAACGGGATCGGTTTTCGGTGTTAATCCTAACCCCGCGACGCGGAGACCGTTCGGAAAAACGACGAAAACAGAAAATCGAACCGCTCGATCGGTAGTGACGACGGGCAGGGCTAACGAGAATTGACTCAATCATCGCCGTGAGGCGAAGGAGGCAATAATGACAACAAGCACAGCAGTCGATGCGCTGTACGCGACAAGCAAAAAGCGCCATCGTGCGTCATCAACATTTAAAAACACTGCCAATGCTGTCGCTATTACTGTAGCAGCTATGGCGCTGACCCTTGGTGCTCTTAACGCACAGGCTGAAATCACTCAAGACTGCATTCTTGAAGGAACGGTTGATCTGCGCGCAGCAGAGCGAATGGGCCAACCCACCTACGTTAAGTTTAAACGCGCTCAGCGCGGTGAATCGGCTGGATGCTCGATTAACCGAAAGAGCAGCCGTCGGGTGAAGTTCATCAGTAATCCAGATCCGCGAGAAATCCAGCATGTGTCCCACGGGAGCACCGTGCGCTACCGTTATTTAGAGCATGATCGGCAGCAGGGTCGTTGGGAACTTATCGAAATTATCGACAACAGATCGATTTAGACTTCGGGGCATTCCAGCCCGTAAAAAATAGCCTTACTGGAATTTCTCCCAGTAAGGCTGTGCATTCCCCCAGTGCAATGACTCTTATTGGGCTAGATTGGGCCTAATCGGTTTTTTCGGATTTCTCGACTTTCTCGACCGTCTCGACTTTCACTTTGGTCTGGTCAACCCAGATCAACTCTTCGGTCGCAAAGCCCAGCTCTGTTGCTCGTGCAACAAACATTTCTTTGACGCTCGGATCTACACTGGGCTCCCGCGCCAGTAGCCATAGGTAGTCTTCGTTGTAGCCGGAAACGAACGCATAGGAGTAGTCGTCTTTTTCCAATTCAAAAACAACATAAGAACCGTAGAAAGGCCCAAAAAAAGACACCTTAAGGTACGCCGTGCTGTCACTCTCAACGAACTTTGCGACACCCTCAATATCGCTCCACTCCCTGTCCTTAAGATCATAGCCTTGATTAATCACACGAACGGACCCATCGTCGTTGCGACTGTAAGTTGCGCTAACAGAGACCAAATCGCGCTCAAAACTATGATCTAAACGAGCAATCTCATACCAACGACCCAGGTAACGCTCTGCCTCAAAACCGGTGACCGGTTGCACGCCCTCGGGCATGCCGAGACAACCAGACAACGGAAGCGATAGGGTGATCATCGAGACAACGCAGAGACAACTACGGCTCGTCTTCGCGTTGGTCCAGGTAAGGATTCGCTTCCCTAAAGGGAAGTGTCTACGTAAAGCCTGCGATCTATCGACGTCAGTTTGACTGGCCTTGGATAACAACATTCTCTCCATCACACTTACTATTGCACCAACCATAGCTTCTACCATAGCTCTTCCCATAGCTCTTTCCATCACTCTCAACATCAGGACCCCGATTGTTTTGCTGCTTGCTCTAAGAGGAAACTCAAGTGTCGACGCACGGCGGGCCACTCGGGCCTAATAATCGAGTAGACGCAGGTATCGCGCAGCGACCCATCCTCAAGTTGTCGATGGCTACGCAAGACACCGTCGAGCTTTGCACCCAAACGCTCAATGGCTCGCCGACTCTGCCGATTAAAAAACGAGGTTCTAAATTCGACGGCTAAGCAATCCAAGTCATCAAAGGCCCGACTCAACAGTAGCAATTTACACTCAGTATTAAGTGCTGTCCTTTGTACCCGCTTCGCATACCAGGTGTAGCCAATTTCAAGGCGCGGTGTCGCCGGTTCGACGTTGCAGTAGGTAGTCATACCGACCGGAGTTCCGTTGCTATCTAAAATAGTAAACGGTCGCATTTTTCCCGCAGCATGTAGTTCCAATCGATGGCTTATTTCAGCGTCTATACGATCTGGCGCTGGTACGCTGGTGTACCAGAGCTTCCATAGACCGCCTTCACCAGCTGCTTGCGCGAGCGCATCCCCGTGTTCGTGAGATAAAGGAACCAGCGCGCCCGCACCACCGCGAAGAGCGACGTCGTCTAACATCATGATGCTTCCCTCCTTTGCTTATGCAGTTGACCCCAGCTAGCCGATGATCGCAATAACACGATGGAGCTCGTAGGGTAAAAACCAGCAGACGCTGCAACTGGGCTCTGGTGAAGCATTCCTTTTTGATCATCATCCACTAGCACGAGGGATTCGTTTTCAGGCAGTATGACGAGCGCGAAAGCAGATAAGACAACAACTTCGATAACTACTTCGATAACAATAAAGGACTGACAGCATGCGCTTTTCGAAAATTTCTAAGCACGCAAATGAGTCGGCATTCGCTACCCTTACAAGCCATTGCTCGACGAACAGGGCCCGGCTAACCGTTGTGACTATAAAAATCGCAGCGCTGATCGCGGCTCTTTGTGCAGCTACTGCGCCAGCGCAGGCGACAGAAGATCCTGCACAGACATCTGCGGCAAACTCCACTCCTAGAGTCACAATGGGAAATGGAGCGCAGAACTGGATTATCACCGACGGCGCGACACGGACCGGCTCGACACTGACGTTCCCCGAGGTTCAGATCGAGAAAAGCGGATGGCTGGTGCTTCATCCCTTTGAAAATGGAAAGCCCAACGGTAATGTCGTTGCTGCTTACGCTCCGCTAGCTCAGGGGACGTCAAAGGACGTGGAAATTACCCTTGAACAAGAACCGAGTCGCGGCGACCTGTTCATCGTGATGTTGCATGAGGATAAGAATAAGAACGGAGCCTTCGACTTTGTATTCATCAACGAACGAGAAGTGGTAGATGCTGCTGTATTCGAAGCGAGCACGATGATTGGTCACGTGTACTCAACTCCCTAGCAGCTTGCGTGTGCTTGTCGCTTCGTCGGGGCACAGCGGGCATGCCCCTCTAAGTTGGCCCTTTAAGTCAGCCCTCTGAGTCAGCCCTCTGAGCTAGTCCGGGGCTACGCGTAGCAATGAGGGAATCCAATACCGCGCCCCCGGCAGTCGAGGACCCCAGGTACTCGCAATACGGCTCACTCCAATGGGTAATGGGGGGTACGCAAGTCGCTCCACAGTAACGTTACTACCTAACCAAGAGCGCATAAGAGGCTTCACCATCAGCCCATTGACACCCCAAGGCATCGGCGGAACTCGGTAACTCAGGGTCAGTGGGATGCCACCGACGGCCAGTGACATTCGGGACAGCCAGTGCGGCACCGTATCAAAAACCATAGTCCAATCCTTAAAGGACGCCGCAACGGTCCTCAACAAGCCCCGTACGTCCTCGGGCTGCAAGTACATCAGCAAACCCTGAGCAGATACGTACACCGGGCGACCGGCCGGTACGCGCTCCAACCAGCGTTCATCCAAAGCGGACATCGCAATGTGCCGGTGAGAACGATCGGCCTTGATGTATCGCTCACGGACCTCGATTGATTCTGGGAGATCCACACTAAGCCACACAGCGCCGGGAGCGCGCACCCTATATCGTTGCGTTTCCAAGCCCTCGCCCAGGTTGACGATAACCGGCTTGTCAGTAGTTTCAAGAAACTGTTCAAGAGCCCTATCAAAGGCTCGAGCGCGTAGTGCTGCAAAGGAGCTGGGCCGACCAAAACTTCGTCGATAGTCATAGTCTATGGATTCATAAATCTCGACCGCGCGTGGATCGGGATAATGCTCCGGGTAGCGCTGTGCTGCGGTTGCGCGACTGTAGAGCGTCCACAGCATTGTTTCGGGTACGGCACGCAGACCCGGCGCTGATGGCTTAGCGTTAGCTACGGGCACTGTCTACCGCCACGTACGCACCGAGACCGAGAAGAATAGAACCGGATACGCGATCCTGGACACGACCTGCGTTCGGATGATCACCCAACCACCGAGATACCTTGCTCGCCGCGACCGCAACAAGGAGGTCACAAGGCAGCGCGGACACGACTACGATCGCGCCCAAAAGCAGAAGTTGCGGAGTAATCGCGCCATAGGCCGGATCTACAAACTGTGGCAGAAGCGCTATGAAGAACAAGGCGGTCTTTGGATTTGTAAGCTCAACAATGACACTCTCATAGAAGATCTGCCCCATGCTCTTGTGAACGCGAATATCGGCCGCGGCCTCGGAATCATCGGGCGCCCGCTGGAGCGAGCTACGCCAATAGGACACGCCAAGATAAATCAGATAGGCGGCGCCGATGAGCTTAACGAGCAAATACAAGGTAGGCGAGCTGGCAAAAATTGCCGACAAACCAAAAACGGTGGCAGTTGCATGCACCATGCTGCCTACCGCCAATCCGACCGCAGCCAAGACACCGGCACGCACGCCTTGGGAAATTGAACGAGCCATTACATAAAGATTAGAAGGACCTGGTGATAGGTTCATTGCAAGCGCGGCAACGGTAAACGCGACTACTACATCAAAGGGCATCATTTAGCTCACTGCATATTTTCTAGGGTTCAGAGTATCTGCGCAGTGATGCGCGGATACACAACGCACTGAAACATAACGCGTAGCTACAAAAAGAGATGCCCATCGTGCACTAATCTGTGACCGTCGGATGGCGCTTGAACTGGTACTAAAGACCACAACTCACCACACGGTAACCATAGTCCGCAGTATCTTGCGCAAGCAAATCCGAGTTGCGTCTGTGCCACTCTCCGCTGTTTAAATCTTCAGTTAGCTGTGAAATTCGCGCTTCCACCTGATCCAGTTTCGAAAAGATGGACATTCCCTGGCGTACCTTTGAATCTAGATAAAATTCCGGACGCTGCCAATACGCGCACAACATCCCGTCCAAGCAGTCGGCGGGTATCGGCAAAAGATCAACAGTGACCTTGCCCATACAAGAAGCCAGTTCCTCAATTGTAGGAAACACCGGAGCATCGACCGCTTCTATTTCTGGAAAATAGTCGAGCAACCAGAAACCGGCAGGAAACCCAGTCCAAGTAAGTAAAGCCAGGCGTCCCTGCGCTACTCGCAGCGCTTCGCCGATTCCTAGGCGCCAATCGGACCAATGATGAATCGTCAACACCGCCATCGCCGCATCAAAGCTATTACTCGCAAAAGGCAGCC
>JBCCQO010000123.1:0-8814 GCA_039024595.1 Pseudomonadota bacterium
ATGACCTCGATGGATGCCGTCGAAGGCACCGATAGTGGCAACACAGGGTCCGATGTTCGAGCGCAGACTGCCGAGTCCGCGAAGAAGCTCCATGGCTAACTTATGAGGTCACAGAATAAAGCGCCGGAGTATATCGGAGATCAGCCTATGCGCCTACGGAAACACTACCGCGCGCCCGCTCGATTAAATTGGAGTACTCAGGCGCTGATATTAAGAGGCGATAGGGGGAGTCCTGAAATCAGCCAGTCGGATCCCACTTAGGCGAAGACACGCGACGTAGGTTAGGAAACCGAAAAGGCAAAGCACGAGCATACGTGCAGATCGCGACCACCAAAGCTCCGTTGCCAGCGACTCCGCCTCCGGACGGAGCCAAAGGAGAAGGGTCATCATCACGATGCAACTCAGTGCCATGCTAGGTAAGAAACGTCGCCATTGAGGGCCGAATTGATAACTCTCGGACTTAAGCAATCCGCGCCAGAGCAAGACTGCGTTTAGCGCAGCGCTGCTCGCCGTCGCCAGGGCCAGGCCAACGTGCCCCAACTGGAAATATCTCGTCAGTAGAAATACAAAAATCAAATTAAGCAGCATATTTGCAAGCATCGCCCAAATCCCGATACGTACAGGCGTTTTCATATCTTTGCGGGCGTAATAGCCCGGTGCGAGCACTTTTATGAGCATGAACGAACACAAACCTATCGCGTAGGCTTGTAGGCTCAGCGATGCCATCGCTACGTCCTGGTTAGTCAGAGCGCCGTACTGGAAAAGCGTCACCAGGATTGGCTTTGCCAAAATAATTAAGGCTACTGCCGCAGGCACTCCAACGAGCAAAACCGAGCGAACCGCCCAATCTAAAGTGACCTTATAGTCCTCGCTGCGCGAAGACGCTTGCTGAGCCGAGAGCGTCGGCAAAATTACGGTCGCGACGGCGATGGCAAAGACCCCCAGGGGCAACTCGGTCAATCGATCTGAATAGTACAACCAGGAAACGCTTCCCGTGGGCAGAAAGGAGGCAAGTACGGTGTCCAGAAGTAAATTTATTTGACTAACGGATACGCCAAACAATGCTGGAATCATAAGCGTCATTACTTGCTTTACACGCGGATGGTGAGGCGCCCAACGAGGTCGAGGAACTAACGCCAAACGATACAAAGACGGAAGCTGGAACAGCAGTTGGGCAATCCCACCCACAACAACCCCTGCAGAGAGAGCATACACCGGTTCGTCCAGCATCGGCGCTACCAGCACAGCCGCGCCAATCAAGCAAAGATTGAGCAGCACTGGAGTAAAAGCAGGAACCGCAAAACGACCATAGCTGTTCAACACAGCACCGCACAATCCCGCTAGAGAAATCAGCATCAAATAGGGGAAGGAGATTCTGATCAGGTCTGAGGTCAGTGCAAACTTATACTCGTCTGCCAAGTATCCCGGAGCAAACAGAGCCGCGACCAACGGTGCGGCTACCATGGTCACGATAGTAAGGAGCAGTAGTACACCCCCTAACACGCCGGCGGCTCGATCCATCAGTTCTCGAACAGCGGCTTTGCCGCCCTCTTGCTTACACTCTGCTAAGACGGGAATAAAGGCCTGAGAGAATGCGCCGTCGGCGAACAAACGGCGTAAAAAATTGGGTATTTTGAATGCGATAAAAAACGCATCGGCGTTGGCATTCGCTCCCACCGTATTTGCGAATGCCACATCACGAACGAGTCCCATTACCCTGGACAAAGAGGTCACGGCTCCTACGGTGGCACTAGACCTTAGAAGACTTGCATTCCGTCCATCGTCTTCTGCGTGCGTCTTAGGCGCTATCGTTGTCGTTGCAGTTGTTGATTCGTCACGAGCACTCATCTGATCAAATCTTCGCGCTAGAGCCAGCGCTGCCTCAGGTCATCAACGTGAAGCGCGAACCACTGCAAAGCGACCAAGGTATGCCCATTGTTGATCTCACCTTCGCGGAGCGCATTCATCACCACATCGCGAGGGATACGATGCACTAAGATGTCCTCTCCTTCCGAAGCCAGACCCCGAACTTCTCCGTCCGCCGCAGCGACCGCGCGACCGCAGAACAGACGTACATGCTCCGTACAGGCGCCGGCGCTGGGGTAGTAAGCCGCAATCGGCTCGAGCAGATCGAGCTCACAACCAGCCTCTTCGATCGCCTCTCGTCGTGCCACAGCAAGATCGTCTTCGCCCGCTTCAACAATCCCGGCTATTAATTCGAGCATCCAAGGACTATTTCGATCACGAACACAGCCTGCCCTAAACTGCTCGATCAAAATCAGCGAGTCGGTGGTAGGGTCGTAGGGCAAGACGCCGACCGCATCTCCTCGCTCAAATACCTCCCGGGTCACCGGTTGACTCCAGCCCCCAGCAAAGGCCTTATGCTGAAACTCACGACGATGGACCTTGAAGTACCCATCGAAGACTCGCTCGTCGCTGAGAGTCCGTAGATCATCGCTGCCGAAGCGAAGCGGGAAGCTCATGGGTCGAGCCTGCGCACATGCCAGCGCACGTCTTGCGCATGGGCATCTACTTTATCGGCAACATCAAGCACCAAGGCAAAAAGTGCCATGCGAACGACAACACCGTTATCCGTTTGGCGAAAAATCGCGAGATTCGGGTTGTCGTTAAGATCGTCATCAAGCTCCCTTGCTGGCTCTCGTGAATCGCGCGGCAGCGGATGCATGATCACCGTATTGGGGTCGCAGTTACGCGTATAAACCTGCTGATTGAGGCGAAACCGTCCGCGATAGAGATCTGCCTCCTCACTAGAGGCAAAACGTTCCTCCTGAAGACGGGTGCTGTAAACGATATCAACGTTGGCGATGCCACTTTCCAGATCTTCGAGTTCGGAGACTTCGTGTCCCGCGGCGCGCAGCATTTCGGCAATTTCCTCGGGCATACGCAACTCCTTCGGGGAAATAAGGGCCACATTCACCTTGTCAAACAAACAGAGCAGCTTGCACAGGGAATGAACCGTTCGTCCAAAACGCAAATCACCCACCATGGCGATGCGCAGTCCGTCTATTCGCCGGTCCTTCGAGGCCAGCTCTTTCTTGATCGTGTACAGATCAAGGAGCGCCTGCGTGGGGTGTTCGTTACTGCCGTCTCCACCATTAATCACGGGCACTCGGCTGGCGCTAGCGAACTCAGCTACGGAACCGACTTTGGGATGACGCATCGCAATGACATCAGAGTAACCGGATAAGACCCGAGCCGTATCGAACAAGGACTCGCCCTTGGTAATAGAGGTGTTTTCAAAGCCCGTCGTTTCGCGAACCTCGCCACCTAAGAGATTAAAGGCACTTCCAAAACTGACGCGCGTTCGCGTGCTCGGCTCGAAGAACATGGAACCAAGGATCGCGCCCTCAAGAACGCGGGTGACTCTTTGCCGCCGAGCGTAGGGCTCCATTCGGTCAGCGCAGCTGAAAACCGCCTCTACATCGACGCGCTCAAACTGGCCTACCGAGAGTACATGGCTGCCCGCAAAGTTCATTGGCTTGGGTGTCCGAAGATTGGTCCGACTTATTATACGACTGCTGGATTCAGGCGCCTATTTCGGTCGACGTTAAGCGAGTGAGCCAGTCCTCAAGCGCGCCTAAAAGCCGCGTCTTGTGGTCATCCATACAGAGTTCCCGGCGACGGACGTCGATAAGTGCCTTGAACTCCGACGCGTCGAGGGGCGCGTTTTCAGCACCCTTTACGCCGTTCTCAATTCGCCCCGCGCAGAACTGAAGCCACGATTCTCGCTCCGAGCTAGAGAGCGAGTCTGGATAGTTGCGAGCCCGAAAGCGAAACCACATGGTGTCTAGACGCCGGTCTTCGAAGACCGGGCTGGCGCGAAGCATGGCGGTGGGATCCAGTCGCAATAAACTATCAAGCGTCGATCTGTCAGACTCCGACAAAAAGCCGCCAGAGTAGAGGCTCACGTCAACATCGTCGCTGACCCCGTTGCTCTCGTAGTGCACGACTTTGCGGAGCTTGTCACGAATCGCGCCTGGATGGCGCGACTCGTATTGCTGTAGGTACTTAGCATGTTCCTCAATCTCCGCTCGATCAAGGCACGCCCGCTGTGCGACCTCTTCGGTCAGCATCTTGAATGGTAGGAGCACAGGACAGCGATTGAGATGAACACTCTTTATGCCAGGCCGTATGAAATCAGCGGGTAGAGATTCTGACGGCGTGTACAGCCTGCTCTTGATTTCGCTTTCAGGTAGTTCAAGCCAACTCGCCGGCGGCACGCGCAGATCCACCATAAGGACTTCATTGCTATTGGTCTCATGCCTGCCCACGGGTACAACAACACCGAGGTTTGCCTGAGCTGCGCCAAACATACCTGAAACATGCAGTATTGGGGTGCTAGAACCAAGCCTCAAACCCTTTAAGGCAGCCGCTTTACCTCTCTGGGCAAACAACCATTCGAAGAGGCGGGGCTGTTTTTCCTTCAATAAATTGGCGAGCGCAATCGTCGCCTGCACGTCACTCAAGGCATCATGAGCGTAGTCTTGCTCAAGGCCGTTGACGCGGGCTAAATCCTCTAAACGAAAACTGGGTAGGCCATCGCTTCGTTTTGGCCAGTTGATACCTTCGGGGCGCAATGCATACGCAGTACGAACCGCATCGATAAGATCCCAACGAGAGCGTCCTTGACCGTACTCCCGGCCATAGGGATCACGTAGATTTCGATGCAGAGTAAACCGAGTCACTGTGTCATCGAAGCGCAGAGAGTTGTAGCCCAAGCTGCAGGTACCCGGTTGGTACATTTCCTGGTGAATCCGCGCGATGAACTCACTCTCTTCCACCCCTTCTTCGAACGCTTGTTGCGGCGTTATGCCCGTCAATAAGCAGGCGTCGGGATGAGGGAGAAAGTCAGGCGTTGGCTTCGCGTAAAGGACAAGAGGATCGCCGATCGGGTTCAGCGCCGAGTCCGTTCGCTGCCCAGCAAACTGGGCAGGTCGGTCCCACTGCGGGTTCGATCCCCAGGTCTCATAATCGTGCCAATAAAAACTGGCCTTGCTCACAGCTTCGCCCGAACGGAGCGCGCGCTGCTGCTAAACCAAACCATCACTCAAAGACTTACTGGCCACTAGTCGGTGTTTGTAAGGCTCTAAGCTGGTCCTGGAGCTGGCTAATATTCCTGCTAGTGCTTTGCCTGAATGAGTTGATCGAAGAAATCCACTCTTCGTTGGTCCCTACCCGCTTGTTGAGCTTGGTGAGATCGAGGCTGATTCTGTTTAGGGTGTCCGCCACCCGTTCGACCTCCGATTGGCTACGCTGCGCGCTCGCCATCAGGCGCTCAAGGTCACCGGAGATCCGTTTTAGCGACGCAATATCGTCGCGGGCTTGGGTTAGATTTTGCTGCGTCGCAGAGAGCGCCTCGCTGTTGGCAGTAATCGATCCATCGAAGCGTTTGGCGGATGCCTCGAGTATACCCAGGCGTTCTTTCGACTTTTTCCAGACATTGTCCCAAAGTTTACGCACTTCCGAATCCAACTCTCGCAGCTTTGCCGCTTGGACAGCCGCGTTTTGACTCATTCCTTCGTCGGTATCGGCCAGACGCGCCTCTAAATCTCCAATTCGGATCTCATAGCGTTCGAGAACATGACCGGCTTGTGTCAACTGTTCCTGCAATTGCCAGGCCCAGGCACATGCGGCAAGGGCAGCGCAAAAGGCTATGAACAACGTTACCCCACCAAAAATGCCTATACCGCCGGTACTAGCGCCGTCGCCGCGACCTCCCGATCGCCCCCCACCCTTTCGAGCCGAACCGCGTGGTCTTGGTACGGCAGCCTTTGTCGTAGCGCCGTCTCTGCTTGCGCTGATCGAAGGAATGGAGCCGATGTCGTCGTCTTTGGCCATATTGAATAATCGTTCGGATAAGCTGGCTAAATTATATAGGGCGGGCACAAAAAAGCCCGACTATCGAAGATAGCCGGGCCCTCTTCTTAACGAACGACGTTTACATCATGCCGCCCATTCCACCCATATCAGGCATCGGTGCAGCCGGAGCCTTGTCTTCCGGTGCTTCAGCGATCATCACCTCGGTAGTGATCATCAATCCTGCCACGGAACCCGCGGCCTGAAGTGCGGTTCGAGTGACTTTAGCTGGATCCAGAATACCGCTCTCGATCATGTCACCATACTCACCGGTCGCTGCGTTGTAGCCAAAATTGCCTTCGCCTTGTCGTACTTTGTCGAGAACGACAGAGGCTTCGTCGCCCGCGTTATCAACGATTTGACGAAGCGGCCCTTCCATAGCCCGTAGAGCAGCGGCAATGCCGTGATTTTGATCTTCGTTATCGCCTTCCAAACCGGAAATATCGGATACGGCGCGTACGAGCGCAACTCCACCACCAGCAACCACGCCTTCTTCTACCGCCGCGCGAGTCGCGTGCAGCGCATCTTCAACGCGAGCTTTCTTCTCCTTCATTTCGATCTCGGTGGCCGCACCTACTTTGATCACGGCAACACCACCGGCAAGCTTGGCTACACGCTCTTGCAACTTCTCACGATCGTAGTCAGAGGACGTGTTTTCGATTTGAACACGGATCTCGTTTACGCGCGCCTGGATAGCGGCGGCATCACCAGCACCGTCGATAATCGTGCTGTTGTCCTTGTCCATCGTTACGCGCTTGGCGCTTCCGAGGTGCTCGAGGGTTGCCGACTCAAGGTCCAAGCCGACTTCTTCTGAGATAACCGTACCGCCGCTCAGGATCGCAATGTCTTGTAGCATCGCCTTGCGACGATCACCGAAGCCCGGTGCCTTACACGCGGCAACTTTGACAATACCACGCATGTTGTTCACTACGAGTGTGGCAAGCGCCTCGCCTTCCACGTCTTCCGCAATGATGACCAGTGGCTTAGACGCCTTAGCAACCTGCTCAAGCAAGGGCAAAAGCTCACGGATGTTGGAGATCTTCTTATCTACTAGAAGAATAAATGGCGCCTCGGAATCAACGCTCATGCTGTCCTGATTAGTAATGAAGTAGGGAGAGAGGTAGCCACGATCAAACTGCATACCCTCGACCACGTCGAGTTCGTTCTCCAGGCCAGAGCCTTCTTCAACAGTGATCACGCCCTCTTTGCCCACTTTCTCCATCGCCTGAGCGATGATTTCGCCGACAGCTTCATCGGAGTTAGCTGAAATTGTGCCGACCTGGGCAATCGCTTTACTGTCTTCACAAGGAATGGATGCTTCCTGGATCTTGGCGACCGCCGCGGCAACCGCCTTATCGATTCCGCGCTTGAGATCCATTGGGTTCATTCCCGCTGCGACGGACTTAAGGCCTTCGTTGACGATGGATTGAGCAAGAACGGTCGCAGTAGTCGTACCGTCACCGGCGGCGTCAGACGCTTGAGAAGCGACTTCCTTGACCATCTGCGCGCCCATGTTTTCGAACTTGTCTTTTAGTTCAATCTCTTTCGCTACGGAAACACCGTCTTTGGTCACCGTAGGTGCACCAAATGACTTGTCCAGTATTACATTACGGCCCTTCGGCCCGAGCGTAGCCTTAACGGCGTCCGCTAGGATGTTCACACCGGCCAGCATGCGCTGGCGGGCTTCATCGGCAAAAAATACGTCTTTTGTTGCCATGTTCTTTTTTCCTCAGCTAATTCTGATTTTGCGGTTGGTATTCGAAGTCTTACTCGACGACAGCGTAGATTTCGCTTTCGCCCATAATGATCAGCTCTTCACCATCTACCTCAATGGTGTTGCTGCCGGCGTATTGCCCGAATACCACGGTGTCACCCACCTTTACCGCCAGGGGACGCGTTTCTCCGCTATCCAGAGCCTTGCCGTCGCCCACTGCGACAACTTCTCCCTGGTTCGGCTTTTCCTTCGCGGAGCCGGGAAGAACGATCCCACCAGCCGTAGTTTCTTCTTCTTCCTTGCGACGGATGACCACTCGGTCATACAGCGGACGGATCTGCATTGTTGAGATTCTCCATGTAATCGACGATTCATCCCCCTTTCCGGGGGCTGGAGACGTCAATGGGGGGTGTTTTTCGGATTTCAAGAGGTTTTTTAGCACTCTACTGGTTAGAGTGCTAAAAATTTTATCTAAGAGCGCAGTGAATGAATTTATTTCTATTAAATACAATCACTTATCGATCATCATCGTCTAAGCGCGAATACTCCCCATCGATCACCGATCCAGCCTTGTTGGATGATTCAGTAAACTTCTGGTTGTTATCACTGTACCGATGCCCAGCGCCGTGCGTCGTTCGCGGGCTTTCCCGTTCGATCGGAGCGTCACCGTACGGGGATGCACCGTCTACCGCGCCGTAGTTAATTAACCGTCTGAGCAAACTGACAACCAGAACCGTTGCGCCCAGAAAATCAGTCAACAGGCCGGGAATCATGATTAAGACACCCGCCAATGCGGTACTGATCTGATTACCCAAAAACAATCGCTGCATAGCGAACGCATCGCGTTGCGCCGACTGAAGACTGGAGATGATCTCCATTCCTTGCCAGCGAAGGATGGAAATTCCCAGGAACACTGTAGCAACGACATACAAGAGCGCATTAAGGGCGCCCATTTGGTTGCCCAGCCAAAGCAGCGAGAACAACTCGATCCACGGGAACAAATACACTAGCCATCGCATAAAGCTAGTATGGGTGCGAGCAGCGGCAATGCAAGCAGCATTCCGCCAATGCGGATGCTGCCTGCGCAGTTGGTGTACCCTAAAAAGCATGGAAGATGACAAAGATGCACCCTCGCTAGACCAGCGAATCTGGCTAACGGTAAACGCCATACCACCAGGAAAAGTAGCCACCTACGGAGACATAGCGGAACGCTCTGGCCTTCC